>URYE01000047.1 GCA_900551945.1 uncultured Eubacterium sp.
CTGACCATTTATATAGTTTTCGCAAAACAAAAAATTAACTAGCACAATAGGTTAATATATTTTTTATCTCTTTTGTGTCTAGGCATTACATTTTTTAATAATATCTAAACTTTCTAGAAATAAATATTTTTAATCTATGTTATAATCAATATCATATTTATTATATAAATGTTCATACGTTCCCAATGTACAAAAATCAATTCCATATTTATCATCAGATAAACGTGTAAACATTACACTATCAATACCAAATATTTTCAACATATCATATGTAACCAGTGTGTTTTCTGGCAATTCAAAAACATCACGCAATAACCATTTTCCAAGAAGTTTATTGGGATTACTCATAATAGATTTGCCAACTAAAGATTTTGAGTCTTCTTTAGCTTTTTCTTCATTAGATAATTTATTATATTCATCAGAGTTCAATCTCTTATATGCACTTTGGCAAACTTTTGCTGACATTTCTGTACCATCAGGTAATACTAAAGTAAATGGTTTATTTCTAGGTGGAAAAAAATTCATATCTCGCTTTCTATCTGGCACAGGATACGAAATATATAATTCATTTACATCACGCTCACGACCATTAGCATTCCATTGATTTAATCCACTTTTTTCAGGAACATATTTTGTTCCATCCGTTTTTGTTGCATATAATCTCAAACACAATTGTGAATGTTGTTCTTTTAATTTCTTAGTTTGCAAATAATTCATTGACTCATCTAATAGTTTTAATGCTTCAAATGGGTCATCTAAAATTTTAACATCAAAATTATCTAATAATTCCATATCATCAAATATCATAAATAATGTATTTTTCGACATACTAAAATGATATGTATGCTTTCCATCTGAAAAATATGTATTATTTGCATTTCCTCTATTTTCATCTAATAAAATATTATCAACATCAATATAATCAAATGCTGACTCATATATTTGCATACCATTTGGTATTCTTTTTACAATATGATAAATCATTTCAGATAATCCATGTAAATTTTTTGTAACTCGAATTCGTTCATTTCTATATTCAGATATTCTTTTTACAAGCTCAACACCTGATAATTTTTCATATGTTGGTCTTAGTCGCCCAAACTCTGCTACCTTTTGGTCATCACGACCAACCCATGTTTTTAAACCAATGCCTATAATACCTTTAGAAGCATCTGCTGAACAATCTTCTCTTGAAAGATTTTCAGCTTCAAAATACTTGCAAAATACATTTTCATGAGCACGATAATATAACATAGGAGTTTTTGAGTCAGCAAATAAATTTGATAAACTGCCAATAAGAGCTAACATTGATTTATAATTTTCACGTTTTTCTAATGGCTGATTTTCATAAAACATATTATCACCTACAATTCTTATTTTAACTTATTACTGTTACTACATTATCAGCAATTCTTTTAATTACAGATACACAAACAGAATTTCCAGCCTGTTTGTATAATCTTGATTCAGCCATATTAGTAGGTAACTTAAATGTTTCAGGAAATCCCTGAGCATTAAAACACTCATGTGGTGTCATCTTACGAATACCATTATCTGTCATAATTAAGCACACATTATGTCCACCCATTCCCTGATTTGCAGTTAATGTAGGAACGACTCCTGATTTATTTTTACGAACATACTGTCTTCTCCATTGATATATAGCCCTGTCATCGTCCATTGCTTCAACTAATTTATCATAAATATCACCTTTATACTTCCCTGGTGTATAATAATATTTCTCTTCTAATTTAGTATGAAAATCAATAATATCAGAAAGTTTTGTTGTTAATGGTATTGCCTTTGGAAATTCAAATTTATTACATTGATACTTATCTAAAAAACCAACAATATAAATTCTTTCTCTATTTTGTGGAATATTTCCATATTCCATTGCATTTAAAACCTTATACTTTGAATAATAACCTAATTGTGATAATGTATCTAAAATTATAGAAAATGTATTTCCATTATCATGAGACACCAAATTTTTTACATTTTCTAAAAATATAATTTTAGGTTTTTTAGCTTCTATTATTCTTGCAATTTCAAAAAATAAAGTTCCTCTTCCTTTTTCATCATCAAAACCTTGTCTATATCCTGCTATACTAAATGATTGACATGGAAATCCCGCTAAACAAACATCAAAATCTGGAATTTCTTCAGGTAATACATCTCTAATATCTCTACAATCAACTTTAATATCCGAATTCATTTCATATGTTTTTGCAGGATATGAATCAATTTCATTTGCATATACAATTTCAAATGCTTTCGTCAACTCAAAGCCCATATCAATTCCACCAACTCCAGCAAAAAAAGATGCACATTTCAACTTTTTATTCATGCTTCAATACGCCCCTTTATAATATAATAATTAAACGTTTTTGTATTATATCATTGTAATTCTAAATATTCAACATTTTTGAACTATTTATATACAATCAACAAAATATATGCAAAAGTATACTCTTTATGTTGTATAAATAATCTCTTCTAAAACAAATTAATGAAAATACATAATTAATATTAAAAAAGCTGTATCCAACATACTCTTAAAACATAAAAGTATATTGGATACAGCTTATCCATTAATTAATTATTTGTATTAGTGATGGAATAATCTCATTCCAGTAAAGCACATTGCCATATTATATTTATTGCAAGTTTCAATAACATTGTCATCTCTTATTGAACCACCCGGTTGTGCAATATATTTAACACCGCTCTTACTAGCTCTTTCAATATTGTCACCAAATGGGAAGAATGCGTCAGAGCCTAATGACACATCAGTATTCTTATCAAGCCAAGCTCTCTTTTCTTCCTTTGTAAACACTTGTGGCTTTTCTGTAAATACTCTCTCCCACTCTCCATCGGCTAAGATATCCATATAATCATCACCAATGTATGTATCAATTGCATTATCTCTATCTGCTCTCTTTAATCCATCTTTAAATGGAAGATTAAGAACCTGTGGTGCTTGACGCAAGAACCAATTGTCAGCCTTAGAGCCTGCAAGTCTTGTACAGTGAACTCTTGACTGCTGACCTGCTCCAATACCAATTGCCTGTCCACCCTTTGTATAGCAAACTGAATTAGATTGTGTATACTTAAGAGTAATCAATGCAATAATAAGGTCAATCTTAGCATTTTCAGGAATTTCCTTATTGTCTGTAACAACATTTTCAAGAAGCTCTTTATTAATCTTAAATTCATTACGACCTTGCTCAAATGTAACGCCAAATACTTGCTTTCTTTCAATTGGCTCTGGCTTGTATTGTGGGTCAATCTTTATAATATTGTAATTGCCCTTTTTCTTAGACTTTAATATCTCAAGTGCTTTAGCTTCATAACCAGGTGCTATAATACCATCTGATACTTCATGCTCAATAAGCTTTGCTGTTGCAACGTCACACACATCTGAAAGTGAAATAAAATCACCATAAGATGACATTCTGTCTGCTCCCCTTGCTCTTGCATATGCACAAGCTATTGGTGAAAGCTTTCCAATACTTTCATCAACCCAATAAATTTTCTTTTCTACTTCTGACAATTCAAGACCCACAGCCGCACCTGCTGGTGATACATGCTTAAATGATGTAGCTGCCGGAAGTCCTGTCGCTTCCTTTAACTCTTTAACAAGTTGCCAGCCATTAAATGCGTCAAGAAAATTAATATATCCCGGCTTACCATTTAAAATCTCAACAGGTAAATCACTTCCATCTGCCATAAATATTCTTGAAGGCTTCTGATTAGGGTTACAGCCATATTTTAATTGTAATTCGTTCATATATAATCCTTTCTAATTAGTAATCATTACTAATTTCAAAAAATTAATTTATCAAATTTCTTATCTTATAATTCAATTAATAAAATATTTGCAATCTAATTAGTTATTTGCATAAATAATTTAATCTAATTTATATACTATAAATGAGCATATACATAAAAATAGTCTATTTTTATTCGCACTTAAAATATATTTTTGTGTTACAGACAACATTGTGCAATATTTTAAATTTTCTCATTTATAATAATTAAATACTCAGAAATTATTTTACTTATTCTTATTAACAATTCTTGTTTCATACTCACCTGTTTTAATATCAATAAATCTTACAAATAATGAAACCTTGTTATCTTCGTTTAAGTTATTCCATATCATATCTGTAAATGTATCAATATCCCCTGCAATCTTAACCCATGTAGGTTCTCCTTCAAAACTTGGAAGTGGATTAGCATCACGCATATATGTATGAAGAAATCTTCCTTCACCTGCTAAAGGCTTTTCATAGGCATAAGTATATCTATTACAAGCTGCTCCATTTCCATTATTGCTCTTTAAAATCGACATTGCATAGCTATAGTTACCATTTTCAATGTGCATAATTCCCGAAATTCTAGGTGTATAATTAGGTGCGTCTGGCTCAAACTCTCTTGTTCTTAATGCCTGCTCAAATGTATACTGCTTATCCATAAGTTCATAAATAGTATCTGTCTGGTCACCATTTGTTACAATTGTCTTATTACCTAACACTCTTACAGGTGCGTATATTATAAGACTTGGGTCTTCAAGCTTAGATGGGTCAAAGGCTTGTGTTCTTATGCCTTCACCGTCTTCAACAAATATACGATTTCTGCTGTTTTCACTTCTACCCATAATAAAGTAAGCCGTAACTGCCTTAGTTCCATCTTCTGACATACCAATTACAATCCCACGACCAGGATAAGTTGTTGATGATAATTCCTTTTCAAGTGACATCATTTCCATAACATTACCTCCGTTTTTAAAAAATTTACCCAGAAAAGTCAAATAGATATTCATAATCCACTGTGCAACTTAATTATAACACTTTAACTCGCTATTAGCATAAAAAAAGACCGTCTGGGTAACCAAAATAAATGGTCGCCCAGGCGGTCGGCTTATACTACAATAATCTGTACTCCCTGTGGGTAATCCCACAACACGCAAAGCGTATTCTTCCGCCAGTTGTACAGAACCTACTCAAAGAATACACTATTTATTTACATTTTGCAACATATTTTCCTAAATTTTTACATCTTATATTTTAAAATTCAATAAATTCCCCAAAACTAGCAATATTATATAAACAATAAAACCATCATTACAAAAAACATTTATCTATATTATTACAACAGTATCGAATATCTTTTTTCTATAATGACATATAAATCAATCCACCTCATTTTTCATATCAACAAACTTTCGTAAAATTTTAGTAGTATATAAACTAAATCTTCTCATTTTCCACGTCAACACACTTCCGTAAGATAGCAGTAGTATATAAACAATAAATGCACCATTACAAAGAACAATTATCTATATTTGTATGACAGTAGCGAACATCTCTGTTCGATAATGTCATATAAATATAGATAATTGTACTTTTACTGGTGTGTGTTTGTTTATATACTACTGCTATCATTCACACTCTTAGTAATTTCCAAGTAATTTAATAGAATTTGCTTCTTCTTCTATCCCCCTAAGTGCATTCATAACTCTAGGGTCATCTATATTTCCGTCAAAGTCCACAAAAAATCTAAACTCCCACTTACGTCCTTCCATATTGCGTTCTTCAATTGGTCTTGACTCAATCTTGTTCATACTAAGACCATTGTAAATAATATGACTCAATAAATTATAAAGTGTACCTGGTTCATTAGCTGTTTCAAACACAATACTCATCTTTTGTGCATTTTTTACAAACTTTCTAGTTTTTGTAACTATTACAAATCTTGTTGTGTTGTTGTCTGCTGTATTAATACATCTTTTTAACACTTCAAGACCATATATCTTGCCAGCTTCTTCACTTGCTATAGCTACATGAGTTGCGTCTTTTTCATCAATAATCTTTTTGGCACTTAAAGCTGTGTTAGACTGTCCTATCTGTTGCCAATCCTTATGTTGACTAAGAAATTCATCACACTGCATAAGACCTTGTGGGTGTGAATACACAACCTTTACTTTATTCAAATCTGTTCCCGGAAGTCCAAGAAGTGCATGTTCTATTTTTACATAAGTTTCAGCAATTATGTAATTATTATACTCCTTTAACAAATCATATACATCTGCTACTATGCCCGCTTTAGAATTTTCTATCGGAAGTACTGCATAATCAACTTCACCCAGCTTTACTGCTTCCATTGCATCACGCCATGTAGCTGTATTATAACAGTCAACATTTTCTCCAAAGTACTTCTTTGTTGCAATATGTGCATAAGCTCCCGGAACACCTTGATATACAACCTTACAACCAGTCTTACACACCTCATCAATTGCTTCATAAGGCTCTCTTAATGTTCCACTTGTTTTTTCAAGAAGACGATATTGCATTTTACGACTATTAGCCATAATCTGTGAAAATAAATCATCAATTGCGTGTACATTATCTTTGTCCTTAACAAGCTCTGATATTTTCTTAAGCTTTTCTTTTTCTCTATCTGTATCAAGCACCTTTTTGCCAGTTTCTATTTTATACTCTGCAACTTCCTTGCAAAGCTTCATTCTTTCTTCAAATAATTCAACAAGTTTCTTATCAATTCCATCTATATTTTCTCTTATCTCACCTAAATCTAACATTTGTAAGTCCTACTATTAAACTTTGTCAATAGCTTTTCCTTTCTTAAAATTTGATTATATATACAATTCACTTTACTACTTGATAGTGTTAAAATGTACAAGCAGTATTATTGTAGCATACTTTTTTACCAATATCACTAGTGAACTACTCCGACTTATAGAAGTCGGAGCTTCTTGCTTCAACCACTACTGCTTAGTTGACACATTTAGGTGTCACTAAGTCTTACACAATGTCCACAAGCGTTAGGTTTGGGCTATTCCGTCCCTACCATATATTTTTTAGGCTTATAATGCTGATTTTAGCATTCGTAAGCCTTCCATTTTTATATTAATTGCTGAATTATGGTCACGCTTCATCACAAGACCACACATACATTTCATTATTCGCTTTGATAAATTTTTCATTTCAGGGTGGATTGTTCCACACTTATGACATATCTGACTTGATGCAAACCATTTATCCACTTTTATAAAATATTTACCTTTATCAACAAATTTATATTCCAACATATTAAGAAACATTCCATATCCATTATCAAGTGTAGCTTTTCCGTTTCCAAAACCTTTGTTTGACATTGACTTCATATTAAGGTCTTCCACACATACTACATCATACTGATTGACTATCTCAGTTGATATCTTATGTAAATTATCTAAACGTTGATTTGCAATGTGTCTATGTATTTTATTTACTTTTTTTAATTGTTTTAAGAAGTTTTTTGATTTTGTTTCTTTTTTCTTTGAGCCTTGCATATGTGACAATCTTTTTTGTGCCTTTGCAAGTTTTTTATGGTTTTCACGATAGTATTTATGATTAGTCACTATATTGCCGTTATCATCAACATACAGACCGTCTGAAGCATAATCTAAACCGATAACATTATCTGTACAAATATTTTCTTTTGGTATATAAGTAACCTCATGTTCATACTCAAACAAAACCGAAGCATAATACTTCCCATTACTTTCTTCAGACACTGTTACAGATTTTAGTATCCAATCACTTTTAGGCATTCGATGTATATTTATTTTTACCATACCAACTTTAGGGAGATTTATTCTATTCTTTTCTAATCTGATAGTAGGCTGTTTCAAATTATTTGAAGGCTTCGGATACTGACAGTTTGTAGTATATGATTTTCTGCTGTGTTTTGCTGATTTGAACTTTGGAAAACCATTTTTCTTTTTGCGTGACTTGCTAAAATAATTACGAAATGCTTCTTGCAAATCAAGCTGTTTATTTGCAAGAGCAAGGCTATCTATTTCTTTTAGATACGGATATTCTTTTTTATATTTTGCTGGTGTAACACTAGCAAAACGACCTGTAGATTTATAACTTTCAATCTTATCAGCAAGCATAAGATTATAGACCTTACGGCAACAACCAAAGGTCTTAGCAAACATAATTATTTGTTCAGTTGTAGGGTATAATCTGTACTTAATTGCTTTATTTGCCATCTTATTTCCCCTGTGATTGAATATATTGTTTGATAATATCAACAGTACTACGCTTTGTTATGAATATATTATAATACTAGAATATAGAAAACTCAAGCCCACTGTACTCCGCAATTCATCCCGCCACCTATAGAGGTGGGGGATTTCTTGCTCATGGTGTGTTAAAACTTAAAATAAAAATATATATTATTTAGTTTATATATGGTATAATCTTTTTACAGAAAATACGAAACGGGGTGTAACTTATGAATAAATATATAAAACGAGCGATTGGAATACTTATTGCATTATTAATTGTTGGACTATTTGGATTTTATGTTTACAAATCTAACTCATTTGACTGGAATGACGATACTGCTGTTGGTAATACTCCTGGTAATCTTAACAATGGCGGTCTTTTCTGTGAATACAATGGCAAGATTTACTTTGCCAATCCTTATGACAGTGACAGATTATATGTTATGAACTCTGATTGTACAGATGCAAGAAAACTTAACGATGACTGTGTTGCATACATAAATGTATATAACAATTACATTTACTATGTTAAGAACAACTTCTCAGAAGAAACTATTGGTGCTGTATTTAGAGGGCAGCTTTTCGGTCTTTACCGTTGTGAATTAGATGGAACTAACTGTAAAGCTTTGTACGATAAACTTACAGGAGTAGTTAGTCTTTGTGGCAATTATATTTACTATCAACACAATGACAACAAAAATCCACTTTCACTCTACAAAGTAAGAATTGATGGTAAAAATAACAAACAAGTTTCAGCAACACCATATAATCCAGCATGTGTAAACAATAAAAAAATATACTTTTCAGACGATACTAATAAAAATAGAATATATAGTCTTAACACAGATAATGACTCAGTTTCCCCTTATTATGATGCTAATTCATATATGGTAGATATGCAGGGAATTTATCTTTACTATATAGACCTTGACAAAAATTACTCTTTAATGCGTTTTAATACATCCAATAAGACGGTTGAACTTTTATATACTCCTAATGTTGGTAAAGTTGTCAGCATTAATGTGTATGGAAATAAGCTTTTCTTCCAAATGGAAAGTGATGGCGGTGAAACTACTGGTCTTTATAGAATGAATATTGATGGAACTCAAGTTGAATATGTTGCACATGGTAATCTTACAAAGGTTTCATGCACTTCAAAATATACTTTCTTTAGATATTACGAAGAACCTAACGTACTTTATCGAGTTCCAACAACAGGCGCAATAGCTTCAGTTGAAGAAATTGTCATAAAGTAAAAACTATGAGAAACTCTCTTTAAGCACCTTTCTAGTTATCACGACAACCGTTAAGTTTTCGTGCAAGCACTAACTTGACTTGTTTTTGTATAAACTAAAACAGAATTTTTCATAACTTATCACATTTATTTTGATATAAAAAAAGAGTTGCTGCATTTACGAAATTTATATACAATATAGAATTTATTAATTAAATATCTATTTTATATAAATTTTCTTATCGCAACAGCTCTTTTTAATTATAAAATTTTCCAATTCAATTCTATAATTTATTGTACATTTCTTATCTTTTCTCTACTGCATTAAAAGGACATACTTCCATACAATTTCCACAGTGAAGACAATGCTCTTGATTAATAACTAATGGCTTTTTACTTAAGTCAATACATTTTTGTGGACATTTTGAATAGCACATTTTACAACCACGACATCTATCAGTTATAAAATAACCACCAACTACCTTTGTCGCATTTCCAAGCACAAAACTTTCTCTTGTTATCGGCTTTGTCGAAAGGTCAAAATACTCTCCATTTCCTTCATAAAGCTTAAAAACTTGTAAAGCAATTCTGCTTTCCTTTTGAGGATAAATTTCTGCCATATATGGATTACTTTCAAATATTTCATCAAGCTTATCACTTCCAATACATTCAACTTTACCTCTAACAGAAAATGCTCTCTTACTCATAGAATCACCTTCTCCTGCCATGCCACTTATTGCAATGTATTGTTGCTCCATAAGTTGTTTATATAATTCCTTTCCCTTTGCTGTCAAAAAATACAAACTATTCTCATCATGTAACATCATATCTATTACTCTTGTAACTGGTCGACCATCATTATCAAGAGTTGCCACAACTACAGAATGTATGTCCTCGTGAATTATTTTTAAATAATCTTGTGTTCTCATAATATATCCTCTTTCCATTAAGCAAAATAGACATTTACAATTTACTTTACTAATTATTTATACTAATGCAAAATTATAACACCTGCTTATTGCAACTATAAGAAACTATCCATCCAAATTTCTCATAGTTACAATAAACAATCTCTAAGTTCTCATGCAAGCACACACTTTAGCTTGTCTTTGCATAAATAAAAATTCTTACTTAATAGTATTAAAATTCATAAGGAGGATTGCCAGAAAAATCTGCAATAACACCATGTGCATTGTCTAAGTAAAATACTTCAAATATTGGATTATCGGCTGTTTGATATTGACCCTTTACAATACCATTTTCCATACACATTTCCTTTACAGCCTTATTATCTTCAAAAACTGCTGTTCCATAAAGCCTAATCCATGCGTATTCTGGACTTGAAACAGATATCTCAATCTCTGGATTAGCCTGCATATCTTTATAAACATCTTTTGTATTGTTAGTACAAAACCACAACTTTCCATCAAATTCCCCAGAAAACATAAATGGACGACACTTAGCCTTACCATCACGACCTACTGTTGCTAAATACTGTACTGGGTTAGCCTGTAAAAATTCTACTACTTTATTCATACTCTAAATATTGCCACTATTTATAATAGTGACTCTCCTTTCGATATTTTTTCTCTATTAAATTCAGCAGATATTCCCAATCCACTTTACTAATTATTTATAACACTACACATAATAAATCGATTTATAATGCAATTGTTGTAACCATCTTTGTTACAGCACGATAATATCACCGTCTCGTTGTAATGTCAATAGTTACAACTAAATTTATTTTCCTATTTCAATATTAAAAATTCTCCACCATCTCAATATAACAATTTTATATTCATTACCACCAATCTCATCTAAAAAATTTTGAGTTTTCTTATTTTGCCTTACAATAAATCCCCATAAGATAGAAGCAGTATATAAACAATAAATGCACTATTAAAAAGAACAATCCATTATATTTGTATGACAGTAGCGAACATACTTGTTCGATAATGGCATATAAATATAACGGATTGTTCTTTTTCTAGTGTGTTTATGTTTATATACTGCTGATATCTTCACAACATAAAAATTCAAAATAAGAAAACTCAAGGTATCACTTCAAATACTTATCCAAATCTTTTTTCACATCTTCTAATGTAATTGATTGCAACTCCCTTTCCATAGCCGCCTGTACACAATTCAACTTATCATCTAACACATTATGAATATTCTTCCCCACAGGACATTTATAGTTAGGATTTTCATGGAAATGAAATAAATTATTCTCATTCACACATTCCACAGCCCTATATATATCAAGAAATGTAATATCAGATAATGCCTTAGTTATCTTAGCTCCACCTGTTCCCCTTGCAACTTCAATAAGACCTGCTGCCTTTAACTGAGATAAAATCTTGCGAATAATTACAGGATTGACATTCGTACTCGACGCAATAAAATCACTTGTAACTTTATAATCATCTTTAAATGTATCCACACACATAAAAATATGAATTGCAATTGTAAATCTACTTGAAATCTGCATTATATCACTCCATTTTAATAAACTATTTTACTTGCAATATCAACTATTTTCGTAACTTTTATATTAACTAACTATCAACTTTTTCATCAATTATTTATATAAAACAGCTACATTTGCATTGCTAATCTTACATCTAAATTATAATTCATCAACAACCTGAAAGATATAAAACTTAAGATACAAAGACTCATCATCTGCCCAAAGAATTGGGTGGTCTGGTGACTGTGTTCTGTATTCAATCTGACGAAGCCTTTTATGTACATTAGAAGCCGCTTGAGCAATCGTCTTTGTAAATAACTCAGGGTTCATAAAATGCGAACATGAACAAGTAGCTAAATAACCACCATTTTTAACAAGCTTCATAGCTCGCAAGTTAATCTCCCTATATCCCTTTGTAGCATTTTTAATAGAACTCCTTGACTTTGTAAAAGCTGGTGGGTCTAAAATTACAACGTCAAACTTTTCACCTTGCTTTTCCAACTCTGGTAACAATTCAAATACATCACGACATACAAACTTAACAGTATCTTGTAAGTTATTAAGCCTAGCATTTTCCTGTGCCTGCTTAACACCTAATTCAGACGCATCAACACCAAGTACACTCTTAGCACCTGCCATACCCGCATTTAACGCAAAAGAACCCGTATGTGTAAAGCAATCTAGCACTTTTGCCCCTTTACACATAGGCTTAATTGCTGCACGATTATATTTCTGGTCGAGGAAGAAACCTGTCTTTTGACCATCTTGTACATCAACATAATACTTAACACCATTTTCAACTATTTCAACCTTTGTATCAAATTCTTCACCAATAAAGCCCTTGTGTCTTTCCATTCCTTCGTTAAGTCTTACTTTTGCATCACTTCTTTCGTAGACACCTCGTATCTTCATACCATTTTCAAGAAGCACCTTCTTTAAAAGCTCGATAATAACAAGCTTAAATCTATCAATACCAAGTGCAAGTGACTCAACTACAAGTACATCTGAAAACTTGTCTATAACTATTCCCGGTAAAAAATCAGCTTCACCAAATACAAGTCGGCATGAGGACATATCAACTGTATGAAGTCTATAATCAACGCAGGCTCTTACTCGCTTTTCAAAAAATGCTTCATTAATTTCACTTGTATGACGGCTCAACATTCTTACTGTTATCTTAGACTTTCTATTGATAAAACCAACACCCATAAAGTATCCGTCAAAGTCATTAACCCTTACAAGACCACCATCTATAACGTCACCTGTGATACTTTCAATCTCATTGTCATATATCCACATACCACCAGACTTTAAAGTTCTACCTTCCCCCTTTCTTATATTCACAATCCCTTGTATCTTATAAATATCTTCCATCTTAAAATGTACCTCTATCTTTCCTATATTTTTATAATCTTACTTCCATTTACTACTAATAGCAATATACAATCTTTAAAATTTTCATATCTTAAACCTCAACATCCTAACGTTAATATATCATTAGTATATAAACTAAATCACCATCAAAAAACACTGGTCTATATTTGTATTACAAACTTGTTCAATAGTGGCATACAAATATAGCCTGTTGTACTTTTACTGTTGTGTTTTTATATACTACTAATATCTTTAAAACCTAAAGATTACTTGCTCTTATTAAATATTACAACTCCTGCTACCGCCAACGCAATCCCTAAAAGCTTTATAAATGAAAAGTCAGCCTTTTTACTTCCAAACAATCCAAAAAGCTCCAAAAGATACGCTGCTGCAATCTGCGTAATAACAATTGTAACCTCAGCATTTGCAACACCCATACTTGAAACAGCCTTAACTACCGTAAATGTTATAAATGCCCCAATAATGCCACCTAACAGAGAAATCTTAGGTTGTACACTAAACAAGCCCCACACATTAGGTTTTCCATCAACAAACCACATTACAACACAAGTTATAAGAGCTGTAAGCTGTACAAAACTAGCTGTTACCCATATACTGCTGCTTTTAGTCATATTCGTATTAAATACGCCTTGAATACTCATAAGCGCACCCGATATCATTGCAATCAAAAAACCTGCCATATTGTCCTCCATATTAATAATAACGTCTATGTTGTTTACAAATTTGTCAAACAAATTCTTCTCAATTATAAGTACTTTTCTTAAATTTTGCTTTAACAATAAAACAAAAAGTCTTACTTAATAATATCAATAACAACATTTGTATTATATTTGACATTAATAATATGGACATTTTTTGAAAAAATATTCTAACGATAACACTACTTAATATTATTGATTTACGCCTTGCAAATAACCATTTTACAACATAAAAAACTCTTTATAATCTAAGTAACATATCGCCATCTTTTATCCAATTTTTCTTTCTCATAAATTCAGAAACAGCAAGTGTAATAACTGCTGGTAAAATAAATTGCATTGCAACTATCTCTATAATTATAATCTCTGGTGATGTAGTGTCAATCATAGCTTGCCATGTCATAATCTGCCCTACAAAACCTGCTGAACCCATACCAGAACCAGTAGGATTGCTTGTCATTTTTAAAACAGCACTTGATATAGGTCCTAGTATAGCACTCGATACAATCGGCGGTATCCATATAATAGGCTTTTTTACTATGTTAGGAATTTGCAACATAGATGTTCCAATTCCCTGTGCAATAAGTCCACCCATTTTATTTTCACGATAACTTGCAACTGCAAAACCTACCATCTGACAACAACAACCTATAGTTGCTGCACCTGCTGCAAGCCCTGTAATTCCCATTGACACACCAATAGCAGCAGAACTTATTGGAAGTGTAAGTATAACTCCCATAAGTACCGATATTACTATACCACCAATTATAGGGTGCTGTTCTACATTTACATTGACAATTCCACCGAGCCACATCATAAATGCTGATATTGGAGGTCCTGCTATAAGACCCACAACTGAGCCTGAACATATTGCAACAAAAGGTGTAACTATAATATCGACTTTAGTTTTTCCAGAAACTAACATACCTAGTTCAATTGCAACAAGAGCCGCCACAAATGCGCCGAGCGGTTCTCCCGGTTTTCCAAGTGAAAATGCACTAAGTGACGCAACAGTAGGAAAAGCTCCTATCATACCCGCCGTAGCTGCTGATATAGTAACAAGAGGACTCGCCTTATATTTAACAGCCACGCCAACACCAATTCCAGCTCCCGTCAACGTCTTAGCCACATTAGCAACCGCCACAATATAATTCCCAATATCTCCACCAATAAAAGTCCCTATCTGTGCAATAATAGTTCCTATTATCAAAGTAGAAAACAACCCAAGTGCCATACCACCTAATCCATCTATAAATACATGATTAAGCACCTTCTTAACTCTTTCCATAAATCTCTCCCATTCTCATATTTTTATTAATCTTGTCAACTTCTCCAGTTGCACCATATTTTTTATTATATAAACTCTAATATTGCATAGTTAAAGTATTAACAATCTAATCTTTGTTGTATATCAATAAATTTCCGTTAAGATATCAGTGTTAGATAAATCAATGAAATACACCATTTAAAGAACAGTTATCTATATTTGTATGCCATAAGCGAACACACCTGTCCGATGATGGCATACAAATATAGATGGCTGTACTTTCACTGGTGTGTGAATGATTTATCTAACACTGATATATTTCACAAAATAAAATTAGTATATAATAAAATTTTAGAACTACTTAGCTTTTATCCATCAACTATAAAATTTTATACCTACTTCTGCCCGCTAACTTAATCCAAATATTCAAGCTCTATATCCATAAATGTAACATCGGCATTTCTTGCCACAAACATACCTGCATATACATGCTCTGGGTCAACACTAGTAAGCTTAAAATCAAAACCACCCGTTATAGTAGCTTCATCACCAAATGTACAAGCATATCCATCATTAGAACTTTCAATCCTTACATTTACAATATCACCAACATTATACTTTCTTGTACATATACCACCCTTAGTCAACACACCACTCTTTCTAGCAAAACAATTCCATGCCTTGTCCTCATGTGTAAGCATAAGTGGAGCAGCAGCCACATAATCACCTAGTATATCCGCAGTCTGCTTATCTATATATATATCATCTCTTACCATAAGTCCAAACGATACTTGGTCATTTAAAAAATAATCATTAATTCTTAACTTAGCAGAAAACACAAACTTTTTATCTACATCAATCTTCTTGTAATACATAGCAATTCCATCTGATACTCCTGCAATCTTGCCAACATTATCTTTAACTGCAATATGAATATTGTTGTCACTATCTTTTTCAAGTATAAAATTCTTCTGATAATCAGAAAGATTTCCCTTCTCCCCAATATCTCCAAAAATAGTTCCTTTCCAACCATAGACATCTTCCCAAAGTGTACTATCCTTTAAATCAGAGTTAAATACTGTTGGAACATAAGCTTCATTTGCTTTAAGATAAACTTCCTTTGATGGAATATCAGAATTGTCATCAATAACAATATGCTCACTAATTCCAGAAATATTTAACGCCTTAACTTGTTTTAACACATTATAAGCATTAACTCTTGCACCCCATATATTAGTATGAGTATTGTCAACACTCATAGGCTTATTAGATGTCCACGCATGTAAATATATTGTTTCATCATAACCTAAGCTATCATATAACTTTCTTGTAATCTCCGTCATATCAATCACAGGAATAGAAAGCATTTCTCCTAACTTTCTTATAGCACTAGGATAGTCGCCACCCTTAAATTCTCCTGCGTCTTTAGTTATATGTAACAATACATCATTCCACTGACCATTAGGAGTTCTTCTAACTATAGGTGTACAAAGAATAACCTTAGTCCCCACCTTATTTGCTGGTACGATATAATTAGTATAAATAGAATTAGCAAATGAACCTACTTCCCTATAATCGCCATTAGCATCTGTAAATCTATCCTTCTCCGTCTTTTCATCATTATGCCCAAACCCAATTATAAGAAAATCTCCATCCTTCATACCATTTAATAAAGTCTTATACTCTGGCTCAGTAGTAAAGCTCTTACTACTCCTTCCCGAAAGTGCAATATTTTCAATATCAAATGTATCATCAAGAAATTCCTTAAGCATCGTACCATAACCATATCTAGGATAATAATACTTATCCTCAAAACAACTCAAAGTAGAGTCCCCAATAACCCACAAAGTACGCCTATTTCCCATATCATTCCTCATTTCCGCACCTAAATGCCATAAATTTATTCACTCTCTATAATATCCACATTCCAACCAAAAATCAACCCAAAATACAAAACCCCCAACACCCACTAACAAACAAAAGTTTTCATATTTTACCTATCCAAAGAAGTCCAGCTAAAATAGCAACCCCAAATAAATCAACACCACTCTCTCACAACCACCAAAATACGAAATTATTACCCCCACCACCAACCAAAAGTTTTTATATTTTGCCTATCCAAAGAAGTCCCGTTAAGATAACAACATCAAACAAATCAACAATCCCCATCTCACCACCACCAAAATACGAAATTCCTACCCACATACCAATAAACAAAAGTTTTTATATTTTGCCCAGCCAAAGAACTTCCGTTAGGATAGCAGATGTATATAAATAAAAATGCACCATTAAAAGAACAATTGCCTATATTTGTATGGCAGTAGCGAACATACTTGTTCGATAATGACATATAAATATAGACAATTGTACTTTTACTGGTGTGTGCATTTATATACATCTGCTATCCCCACAACCCAAACAATGCAAAATATAAAGACTCTGTCCGTATGTATTTAATGTAATAATTTCGTATCCCCCCGCATATACTAATCCGAATAAATCTTTGGAGCTTTCTATGTGCGGTATAGCTGGTTTTTATAAAAATAACGCCCACTACCTTTCCAACCCACACCACTACGAAAACACCTTAAAACACATGACAGAAGCCTTAAAACACAGAGGTCCTGACGACAATGGAACAATCCTTTGCGACAAATGCGGTCTAGCACATACTCGTCTTGCAATTATCGACCCCAAAAATGCTTCACAACCTATGACAAAAGAATTATCACAATACAAATATCACATTGTATACAATGGTGAAGTCTATAATCTTAACGAACTAAAACAAGACTTAAAGTTACGGGGCGTAACCCCAAAAACAAATTCTGACACAGAAGTACTATTGCTTTCATTTATTGAATTTGGAGCAAGCTTTATCAAAAAAACAGATGGAATATTTTCTATAGCAATCTACGATGAACGCCACGAAACACTCACACTCTTTCGAGATAGTTTCGGTATAAAGCCACTATTTTACACATATATAAACAACACTCTTATATTTAGTTCCGAAATTAAAGGATTATTTTGCTGTAAAGAAGTTCCCCATATAATTGACGAAAATGGACTTAACGAAATATTAGGTCTAGGCCCTGCTAGAAATCCCGAAAGCGGTGTGTTTAAAAATATCTATGAACTACTACCCGGTTCTTATCTTACCATTTCTTCTTATGGAATTAACATAACTAACTACTATCACATCGAAAGTCACCCACATACTGACTCCTACGAAACAACACTTGAAAAAACACGATTTCTTGTTACTGACGCAATTCGTCGTCAAATGGTTTCTGATGTTCCCATATGCACCTTTCTTTCAGGTGGTGTTGACTCAAGCATTGTATCGGCTGTATGTGCAAAAGAACTGGCTTTACAAGGTCAACAACTAAAGACATTTTCATTCGACTTTATAAATAATGACAAATATTTTAAGGCAAACAACTTTCAACCATCTATGGACAGACCATTCGTTGAGAAAATGGTAACTTATCTTAATTCTGACCATACATACCTTGAGTGCGACAATCTTACACAAGCAGACTATCTTTACCGCTCTGTATCAGCACACGACTTACCTTGTATGGCAGATGTTGACTCCTCACTTCTTTATTTTTGCGAACAAGTAAGCAAGTCACATAAAGTCGTACTTACCGGTGAATGTGCTGATGAAGTATTTGGCGGATATCCGTGGTTTCACAAACAAAAATTTATAGAAAGCAATACATTTCCGTGGACTCCATCACTAACACCTAGAAAATGCCTTATTCAACAAGACATTTTGCAAAAATTACATTTAGAAGAATATGTAAAAGCCTCATATAATAAAGCAATTAGTGAAATCGACATACTTCCCTACGAAAATGAAACGGAAACAGCTAGGCGTAGAATAAGCTATCTTAACATTCGCTTCTTTATGCAGACACTACTAAATAGAATGGATAGAACTAGCATGAACTGTGGTCTTGAAGCTCGTGTGCCATTTGCTGACAGAAAACTCGTTGACTATGTATTTAACATTCCGTGGGAAATGAAAGCGAAAGACGGCGTTGTAAAAAATATTCTTAGAAATGCTTGTAAAGATATTCTCCCCGATGAAATTCTCTTTAGAAGAAAAAGTCCATATCCAAAGACCTACAACCCTTATTATGAACAAGTGTTATCTTCAAGACTTCGCAGCATAATGAAACAAAAAGACAGCATTGTAAACTATTTATTTGACACTAACCAATTAAATACATTTCTTGACAACCCAAAGGACTACGGCAAACCTTGGTACGGTCAACTAATGGCAGGCCCACAGATGATAGCATATATCTTACAGATAGACTATTTCTTTAAATATTACAAAATAGAACTAAACATCTAAAAATATAAAAAGTTCTCCACCTATTACTTTACATAATAGAAATGGAGAACTTATTTTTATTAGAAAGCTTAATTATTTTTCACTTCAACAGAATACATAACATTTCCTGTGTAATTGCCATCTGCGTCAAAATCACTGTCTGAACTATATACAAAGGCTGTCACTTTAATTGTATCACCAACAAGAGCTATATCTGTTCCTGCTGTGAGTTTGATTGAAGTCATAACAGTATTGTCTGTAACTTCTGAAGCTAACAAATGACTGTACCAATTGCCTTGTATCTGATTAACATCGTCATAAAAATAACACTCAAGATAATTTCTATAACTAAATACATCGTCTGGGTGTGTAATAGTCTTTTTTATCTCTTGACCATCTTTTAACTTAAAGTCAACTATATAACCAATCTTGCAAGTCTGACTATTTTCAAACATATTCCAGTACTTTTCCCACTCATTCTTAAAATTACTACCAGAAAGTGTGAACTTGTCTATATCAGTTGCATAAGCTTCAAAGCTGACTATATCTTGACCTGAAACCCAAGTTGATTCATAAGTTGAATTAGCTTTTTCTCTGTATCCAGAAGTTTTATTATTGATATATAATGAAAACTTTGTAACCGGTATCTTAGAAGCTACCGTTGGAAGTGTCAATGACTCATTAGAAACCTGACTGTCTGCCTGTAACGAACTGCTGTTATTTGTATCACTTTGAGTACTTTCAGCTTTTGATGAAGAATTGCTATTATTTCCACAACCAGTCAATGACATTGCTGTCGCACACATTACTGATAACGCAGTAACAGACATTAATTTTCCTATCTTTTTATACTTACTATTTAACATATTATTGCACACTTCCTCTTGCAAGTCCTGTAATACCAGTTCTTGTAAGTTCAATTATTTCATATCCATCAAGCTCAAGAAGTTCAATAAACGCATTAAGCTTGCTCTGGTCACCTGTAAGTGAAATAATAACTGAATTTTTAGAAACGTCAACTATCTGCTCTCTGAATATTCCTGTAGTTGCTGCAAGGTTCTGTCTTTGTGACACATCACATTTAACCTTAATAAGAATAAGTTCTCTACATACAGAAGCTTCTGCTGGAAGCTCTTTAATCTCTCTTACATCTTCAAGCTTACTAAGCTGTTTTTCTATCTGTTCTAACACATCATCTTCTCCAGATACAGTAATTGTCATTCTTGATAACCCTTCAAGATTAGTTCTTCCCGCTGTAAGACTGTCTATACTATAACCTCTCCTGCTAAACAATCCTGTTACACGACTTAATACACCTGCATTATTATCTGCAAGAATAGAAAATACTGCTCTTCTCATTACACATTTTAAGCTACTAAATACAAGTAGCCTCTCCTTTCTTTTAAAATCCTATTAATAATTATAAGTTTTAACATCACTTATTCTGCTAGTTAAAGCCATATTAACTAATACAAATTTAACTAACACAACAATTCAATATACAATAATGCTTGACTAATATACTACCAAACATCACAACAAATTGTCAACTTTTCCCCATATGTGAACTACCCATCACCTAAAGGTAATGGGCTTCTAAGATACTAATGTATCTAT
>URYE01000048.1 GCA_900551945.1 uncultured Eubacterium sp.
AAGCTGTTTGGGAACACACCTGCATAGCAGGTGGTTTTATTGGTTGTTAAACCAAGAAAAACGGTCGATGACATGTGTCAAAGACCGTTTTTTTTATAATTTTATTTAATTCATATATTTGGATATTTCATCAAAACCCAAGTGAAATCAAGGCTTTTATGCATCATGCTCCATATTACTTAACTTCTTAGCCTGGTCAGCAGCTATACAAGCGTCTATTATTTCTTGAATATCTCCGTCCATAATCTTATCTAACTTATAAAGAGTAAGACCAATTCTATGGTCTGTAACTCTGCCCTGTGGGAAATTATAAGTTCTAATCTTTTCAGAACGGTCACCTGTACCTATCTGACTTCTTCTTGCATCTGCTTCTGCGTCATGTGCTTTCTGACATTCTAAGTCATATAATTTAGCACGAAGCAATGCAAAAGCCTTGTCCTTGTTTTGAATTTGTGACTTTTCTGTCTGTGCATAAATTACGATACCTGTTGGGTAGTGAGTAAGACGAACAGCCGAGTCTGTTGTATTAACGCACTGACCACCATTTCCAGATGCTCTCATAACGTCAATACGGATATCCTTGTCATTAATCTGAATATCAACTTCTTCTGCTTCTGGCATAACAGCTACAGAAGCTGTTGAAGTCTGCAAACGACCATTTGACTCTGTAACAGGGACTCTTTGTACTCTGTGTACACCACTTTCATACTTCATAACAGAGTAAGCACCTTGTCCCTTAACCATAAATTCAACTTCCTTCATACCACCAAGACCAGTTTCATCAGCATTGACAACTTCAAGCTTCCAACCCTTAGAGTCTACATAGTGTGAATACATACGGAAAAGTTCTGCTGCAAAAAGAGCTGCTTCTTCTCCACCTGCACCCGCTCTGATTTCCACAACAATATCCTTATCATCATTAGGGTCTTTTGGAAGTAATAATATCTTTAATTCTTCTTCTAATTCTTCGCTTCTTTTTCTCGCTTCTGAAAGTTCTTCCTTAGCAAGCTCTCTAAGTTCATCATCACTTTCTTCATCGAGCATAGTAAGACTATCTTCTATATTTTTCTTACATTCCTTATATTCAGTAAATGCAGTAACAATCGGAGCGATATTATTTTGCTCTTTCATAAGTTTACGAAATCTTGTCTGGTCATTTACAACATCTGGATTACTTAATTCCGCAGTTATATCTTCATAACGATTTACAATATCGTCAAGTTTATCGAACATATTCATAATTGACTTAATTCCTTTCTAATTCCATATCAACGCTATCTATAATAATCTGCCTTTAACTACTCTGTCAAGCCCTGCTAAATCTTTTACTACTGATATATCAGAGTAACCATTTTCTAACATAATATTTTTAACATCTTCTGCTTGGTCGTGACCTATCTCATACATAAGCCATCCGCCCTTTTTTAAAAATGCTGCTGCACCTTGTGTTATTTTTCTATAAAAATAAAGTCCATCACCCAATCCATCTAATGCTATAAATGGGTCGTGAAGCTTTACTTCTTCTGAAAGTGTTTCTATCACATCAGTTCTAATATAAGGCGGATTAGACACAAGCACATCTGCCTTATTTCCATTAAATATATTATCATTAAGATTGTTAAATAAATCACTTTCAATTAATGTTACATTTTCTACATCATGTAAAGCAATATTACTTTGTGCTACTTTTAAAGCCTGTGGCGAAATATCAACACCTATACCTTTACTCAAATGCTTTTCACACGCAATAGTAATAATAATACAGCCTGAACCAGTACACATATCTAAAATATAACTTTTTTCATCAGTAACACTAAGCACCTGTTCAACAAGCACTTCTGTATCTGGTCTTGGAATAAGTACATTTTCATTAACATTGTACTCATATCCATAAAACCATGACTTACCAATTATATGTTGTAATGGAATATGTGAAGCTCTTTTCATTACAGCACTTTCAAACTTTTCTCTTATATCTTGTGGCAAAATATCGTTTCCATGCAAAAGATAATAAGTTCTATCTATTGCCATAATATTTTCAAGAAGTGCATAACTGTCATAATCAGCATTATCTATATTATTCTTTCTTAAAATGTCAGATCCAATATGTACTGCTTCTCTAATAGTAATATTTTTATTAATATTGTTATCCATCTAATCTTTATCCTGTTTACTATCTTATTTTGCTTAATATTAGTCAGGCAGATATCTCCAATCCACTTGATTACTTGATAGTGTTAAATGTTATTTTCATTTTCAACGTCATCGAGAAATTCTATTCCATCATCTTCTATTACATTATCATCAACAACATTTTTTATATTATTCTTATCTACTATTTCATTATCTGTTTTATCATCTTGAGATTTTTCTTTTTCTATTTCAAAGCCTGCAAGCACATCTTCTTCCTCAATTGAATTATCTTCATTATCAATATAACTATCTAATTTTGTACTTTCAGAGTCATTACTTTGCTTATATACATGCTTAACCTTATCCTGCATAAAGTCCATACTATTCACATTAATTCTTGCTTCTTGTGAATGTACATTGCCATGTTTCTTTTTTAAATCTTTAGTTTTTATAGTTCTTATATTTTTATTATCACTCATTAAACTAGACGTCAATGCAACTTCTATTTCCTTAGCCTCCATAGCTTCAAATGGATTATCTGAGTCTTTATAATAATCAAGAAGAAATGCTTTCCAATCAAATACAGCTTCAACTGCTTTTATAGCTACTTCTATCATATCCATATCTGGCTCTTTTGTTGTAAGATGCTGCATCCATATTCCAGGCTTACTTACAATATTTATTAAAGTGCCATCTGACTTACCAGCCAGACGTATTACTTCATATGAAACACCTGCAATAACTGGAATGAGAAGAACTCTTATAACTATTTGAAGTGCTGTATTATCAACTCTTATAAAAATAAAAAAGATAATACTTATAAACATTACTAAAAATAAAAAACTCGTTCCACATCTTTTATGAAATCTTGAACTGTTCTTTACATTTTCTGGTGTAAGTATAAGTCCATTTTCAATACAATTAATGCACTTATGCTCTGCACCATGATACATATACGTTCTTTTTATATCCTTCATCATAGATATTGCTGTAATATATGCAATAAATATTACAAGACGCACTATCCCCTCTAAAAGATTAAGCACAAACTTTGAACTTATATAATCTTTTAAAAGACGTGAAATAAAATAAGGAAGAAGCATAAATAATCCTACAGCAAATATAACTGATACAAGAATTGTAACAGCCATAAGCACAGATTCCATCTTTTCTTTAAATACGGCTCTTCCAATTTCATCTGCTTTAGTTGCATTTTGTTCTTCTGGTTCATCATAAAATGACGCAGAATAATTAATAGTTGATATTCCTGTTACAAGAGAATCAACAAAATTAAATACTCCTCTTATTATTGGATAATTAAGCCATTTATATTTTTCTGTTAGTAATTTGCTTTCTCTTACTACTACTTCTATCTGCTTATCAGGCTTTCTTACTGCAATGGAATATTTATCCTTATTACGCATCATTATTCCTTCAATAACTGCCTGACCGCCTATACCTGATGGTTTCATACTCTACCTCCATCATTCAAAATATAACACTTTTCAATTTTCAATAAACAAAGAAAAGCTTTACTTAAGAAACTTATACAAATAGTATTTTTGTATACAGTAAAAAAGTTGAGGTCTTATCAACCTCAACCTTATGCTATAATTAAAATAATTAATTGTTCTTAACACCGTATTTCTTATTGAACTTATCAATACGTCCGCGGGCTGATGAAGCTTTCTGCTGTCCTGTATAGAAAGGATGGCACTTTGAACAGATTTCAACATGGATTTCTTCCTTTGTTGAACCAGTTACGAATTCATTACCACAGTTACAAACAACCTTTGCCTGATGGTACTCTGGATGGATTCCTTCTCTCATTATTTTCACCTCTTTAAAAAATTAAACTAAATTAATATTATCATTACAGAAATTACTCTGTAAACTGATACTCCAACGGATAAAGCCCGTTGAGTTCTTATGTACTATTGAACTTTCAAATATACATTAACGCATATAAGGCTAATTCATTTCCATAAGACTTTCACTATCTAAATACTATTGTATCTATTAATGATAGCATAAGGCTCGTATCAAAACCTATATATATTATATTCAAACTTAATAATTATAATATATATTTATTCGTGCTATCCCTCCCACCCCTACAGAGTGGGTTTTCGCACCCTTTGTAATTCTTATATTTGATAAACAGCTTTTATAGTGTAACATACAAGTTTGATATATGCAAGTGATTTTTAATTTTTTATTTTATTTTCTTGTTTTTTATTACTTTTACTTTACTTAGTTATATAATTTAAACTATTTATACACGTTTATTTTTTAATACTGTATTGATAAATTCGTTATTATCTTTTGTTTTTACAAATAAATCAAGTATTCTCTCAGCCGCTTCATCTGTCTTCATTCCATTAAGAGCTTTTCTCATTATATCAACAGCCATTAGTTCATCTTTATTAAGCAATAAGTCCTCTCTTCTTGTGCTTGACTTTGCTATATCTATCGCTGGAAATACTCTCTTTTCTGAAAGCTTTCTATCAAGAACAAGTTCCATATTACCAGTTCCTTTAAATTCTTCAAATACAACATCGTCCATTTTACTACCTGTGTCAACAAGTGCTGTCGCAAGAATTGTAAGACTTCCGCCCTCTCTCATATTTCTTGCTGCACCGAAGAACTTCTTTGGCATATGAAGTGCTGCTGGGTCAAGACCTCCTGATAAAGTACGTCCACTCGCTTGAACTGTAAGGTTATAAGCTCTTGCAAGTCTTGTAATACTGTCAAGAAGAATAATTACATCTTCACCATGTTCCACAAGTCTTTTAGCTCTTTCTATTACCATCTCTGATACTCTTTTATGTCTTTCTGGTAATTCGTCAAATGTAGAATATATAACTTCAACATTATCACCTGTTATTGACTCTTTAATATCTGTTACTTCTTCTGGTCTTTCATCTATTAAAAGAATTATAAGGTGCATTTCTGGATTATTAATTGTAACAGCTTTTGCAATCTGCTTTAAAAGAGTCGTCTTACCAGACTTAGGCTGTGATACTATCATACCTCTTTGACCTTTACCTATTGGTGATATAAGGTCTACCATTCTCATTGCCAGTGTATTAGTGTTCTTCTCAAGATGTATTCTCTGATTAGGAAATATTGGTGTAAGTGTTTCAAAAGGTGGTCTTTTTATAGCACAAATTGGGTCTTTTCCATTAACTGTTTCAAGATATAAAAGAGCAGAAAACTTATCGCTTTGTGACTTTGCTCTTTTAGGGCCTCTTATAATATCACCTGTCTTTAAGTTAAATCTTCTTATCTGTGATGGCGATACATATACATCATTCTCACCCGGAAGATAATTTTCACATCTTATAAAGCCATATCCGTCTGATAATACTTCAAGTATTCCATCTGCTATTTCAGCAGGACTATCTTGTCTTACTTCATCTTTATAATCTGCTTTTTCTTCATTTCTTGTATTAGCACTATCTACTCTGTTGTTATCAACTTTTGCTGTATCACTCTTTATGTCTTCCTGCCTTGTGCTTTCTTTTGCAACTACTTCATACTTTGAATTGTCATATTTTGCACTGTCATTCTTGAAACTCTCATATTTTGTATTATCATTGTTCATATTATCGTTTCTGTAACTATCATATCTATTATTGTCATACTTAGAGTTATCAGCATTATGACTATCTGATTTATTATAGTCTTCCCTACGTTTATAAGTCCTTTTTACTGGTTTCTTTTCACTTTCATTATGTATAGGTGCATTACTTTCTACACTTTCTTCCTGTTCTGCTTTAATAAGTGCCTCTATTAACTCACCTTTTCTTAGTGCTGATATATGCTTTAAATTCTTATCCTTAGCAAACTCACGCAATACTGCTAAAGAAAGTGTTTCTAATCTTTCTCTTATTACTTTTTCATCATTATTTGAACTCATGTTATAAACTCCATTTCTATTATAATTAATCGTTGTTTTAACTTAGGGGACATGGCACAGAAAAACGCCTACTAGACTAATATATAATGAAATTATATAACATTATTTTGTAAAATCAAAGCATATTTTTTCTATATATTATAAAGCTACACAATACAGCAAATTTAGCTCATTACTCGCACAAATAAAAAATAAGAACTTACTTAAATAGTAAATAGTGTTAAAAATATATTTTAACAACAATCCCAATTATATAATATATCTGTAAAATCTCCTTTCGCTAAGTCTTCACTTTTTATGAAGAAATTACCAACTCCCGAATCTCCCCAGATAATCTCATGATTATTATCTATATAGTCACTATCCATCTGGAATAATAATTCATTATATTTACATTATTATTACCATAAATAGAGTACCTAGGGTCTTCCTGTGTAAAATATGGATATCCTAATATCCAATGGCCATTGTTTTCGCAATCTTCATCATATAACAAATCATAGGCTTCATCTGACAAGATATTATAAAGATTATCTTCTTCATTGAACTGCTGATTTTGCTCTTTCATTGCTATTTCCACATTCTTGCAGCCTACAAAATCCTACAACCGCAAAAGTAGCCAAACGTTTGTTCGTTAAATACATAATATACCCTTTACCATATATTGTCAAGCAAAATTCAAACATTTGTTCGCAAATCCTTCCCATCACCCAATCCACCACTAAATCCCCACACTTCTATCAATTAAAAAAAGAGCAAATTATCATAACCACTTAATATTATAAAAAGTTACCAACTTCCATCACCCCAACCTTCTCACCCACATTTTAAGTTTTTGTATTTTCGTAGCATCAAAACAGTTCCGTCAAGATATCAGTAGGATATAAACAACTATGAGAAACTTGCGTTGCAAGTTTCTCAAGTTATCGCAACAGTCGTCAAGGTCTTGTGCAAGCACAGACTTTGACTCGTTGTTCTTTTTCTGGTGTGTGTATATTTATATCCTACTGATATCTTCTCAAAACTAAAAAAACAAAAATACAAAAACTCAAACTCACATTCTTATTGCAGTTCTTCTCTTATTGTGCTATTATTTTATCAGATTTTACAAAACAAAATTAATCATAAAAAACATAAACAAACGCCCACAATTATCAACAATTGTAATGCGAATATTATAAATAATCTGTACAAAAGTGTACAAGAATGGAGGACACAATGACTAACGCTGAAAAAGCACTCAAATTACACGAAGAATGGAACGGTAAATTAGAAACAGCCCCTAAGATGAAAATTACAACAAGAGAGGATTTAGCTCTCGCATATACTCCAGGTGTTGCTGAACCTTGCAAAGTAATCGCTAAGGATAAAGAAGCTGCTTACAAGTATACAATCAAATCAAACACTGTCGCTGTTGTATCTGACGGAAGTGCCGTATTAGGTCTTGGAAATATCGGTGCTCACGCCGCTATGCCCGTTATGGAAGGTAAAGCTGTACTTTTCAAAGAATTTGGTAATGTCAACGCCGTTCCAATCTGCCTTGATACACAAGATACAGAAGAAATAATAAAGACAGTCGTTAATATTGCCCCTGCTTTCGGTGGAATTAATCTTGAAGATATCTCAGCTCCTAGATGTTTTGAAGTAGAAAGCCGTTTAAAAGAACTTCTTGATATCCCCGTATTCCATGATGACCAACATGGTACAGCTATCGTAGTTTTAGCAGGTATTATCAATGGACTTAAAGTAACTGGAAAAACTAAAGAAGCTTGTCAAGTTGTTGTAAATGGGGCTGGCTCTGCCGGTGTAGCTATTACAAAGCTTCTTCTTACTTATGGCTTTAAACACGTTACTATGTGTGACAAGTCTGGTATTCTTTCAAAAGGTAGTCAAGGTCTTAACTGGATGCAAGAGTCAATGATGGATGTAACTAATCTTGAACATAAGACAGGCTCATTAGCTGACGCATTAAAGGGCGCAGATATCTTTGTAGGTGTTTCTGCTCCTAATATCGTTACTGCTGATATGGTTAAATCAATGAACAAAGACGCAATAATATTTGCTATGGCTAACCCAGTACCAGAAATCATGCCTGATGTTGCAAAAGAAGCTGGTGCTAGAGTTGTTGGAACTGGTCGTTCTGATTTCCCTAATCAAGTTAATAATGTTATTGCATTCCCAGGAATATTCAAAGGTGCTTTAGAGGGTCGTGCAACTCAAATTACAGAAGATATGAAGCTTGCAGCAGCTCTTGCTATTGCTAACCTTATCCCCGATGATGAAGTAAGCGATGTCAATATTCTTCCAGAAGCTTTTGACCCACGAGTAGCTGATGTTGTTGCACAAGCTGTTAAAGACCATATTGTAAAATAAGCTTATGAAACCATATTACTATTCACTAAATGAATACATTAAAAAAACTTATAACACAAAAATGTACAAGCTATCATTAAGTGGTGGAATGTCATGTCCTAATCGTGATGGTTTGATAGACAATCGAGGTTGTATATTTTGCAGTGCTGGTGGGTCAGGAGACTTCACTGGCGCTGCTATTTCAAAGTGTGCTGATATTGATATTCAAATAAATACAGCCAAAGCTCTTGTTTCAAAAAAATATTCTGGCTCAGACTATATCGCATATTTTCAGTCCTACACTAATACTTATGCCGATGTAAATTATCTTCGTGAACTTTTTTTCAATGTTATAAAACGACCAGAAATCAAGATTTTATCTATTGCAACAAGACCTGATTGTCTTGATGACAATATAATTAAATTACTAGCTGAATTAAATTCTATAAAACCAGTCTGGATAGAACTTGGCTTACAGACTATTCATGAAAACACAGCTAACTATATAAGACGAGGTTACTGTCTTGACGTATTTGAAGATGCAGTTTATAGACTTAATTCTATTGGAATAAAACCTATTGTTCACATGATTATAGGGCTTCCTAATGAAACTGAAAGCATGATGCTTGATACAGCTCGCTTTATTTCACATTGCAATATAGCAGGTGTAAAGCTTCAACTTCTTCATATTTTAAAAAATACTGACTTAGCTGAAGAATATTTTAACGGTAGTGTTGACATTTTAAGTCTAACGCAGTATATTGAAATTCTCGGTAAAATAATAAAAATATTGCCACCAGATTGTGTTATTCACCGACTTACAGGTGATGGACCTAAAAATCTTCTTATTGCACCACTTTGGAGTAGCAATAAAAAAAATGTTATTAACACAATCAATAAATATTTTAAAGATAATAACATTATACAGGGTTCAGATTATACTGCTGATAATGTTTAAAAATTTTAATACCGACTACACAAAAACAATAAAATACTATCAGAACAATTTTAAATACAGTTAGAATATAATCAAGGACGGAATTAGAATGAATACAAATACAGAAGCAACTACTTTGTATAAACTAATGATTTTATATATGCTAAATAAAGTCAACTTTCCTTTGTCTAACACTCAGATTTCTGAATTTATGCTAGACAAACAATATACTAATTACTTTACACTTCAAGAAGTTCTTAGTTCACTCGCAGAGGACGGTTTTATACAGGTTCTTACATATAGAAATAGCACACAGTATAAGTTGACAAAAGAGGGTGATGAAACTATTTCATTTTTTCACACCAAAATATCTTCTACAATTCGTAGCGAAATAGACGAATATATTATTGAAAATAAATATGCTATGAAGTGTGAAATCGGAACAATATCTGATTATTACAAATCAACTTCAGGAGATTATATTGCACACTGTCAAGTTAAAGAAGGTGACACAAGCCTTATAGAATTAAATATTGCTGTTCCACTAAAAGAACAAGCTGACGCAATATGTTCAAAATGGAGAGATGCAAGTCAGGATATATATGACTTTGTAATACATAAGCTGATGTAATGCTTAAACCATTACATCAGCTTATATATCTTTAACTCATTATAAAATATTATCAAATATATGACTCAATTACTTCCCAAAGTGTATCGAGTCCCTGTTTTGTCTGTGATGAAAATGGAATTAATATATCATCTTTTCCAAGTCCTAATCCATTTCTTACTGCTTTTACTTGCTTTTGAACTTGACTTCTCTTAATCTTATCAAGCTTAGTAGCTACTATTACTGGGTGATATCCATTAGCTACTATCCAGTCATACATCATTTTATCGTTAGCAGATGGGTCATGTCTTATATCAATAAGTAAGAACACCTGCTTAAGCTGTTTAGAAGTTCTTAAATACTTTTCAACCATTTTACCCCATTTTGCCTTAACCGCTTCATTAGCATTAGCATAACCATATCCCGGTAAATCTACAAGATACATTGTATCATTAATATTATAATAATTAATAGTTTGTGTTTTACCCGGCTGTGAAGATGTTCTCGCATACGACTTTCTGTTCATAAGTGCATTAATCATTGAAGACTTTCCTACATTTGACTTTCCTGCAAATGCTATCTCTGACAAATCCGTTTCAGGAATTGCACTTGTTACACCTATAACAATATCAAGGTTTACTTTTTTAATTACCATTATTTTCTCCTTTAAAAGTTAAATATCAAGAGCATTTTCAAGAACTTGTTTCATATCAGTCATATACTCTATCTGTATTCCGTCTGTTATTTCTTTATCAAATTCTTCTACATCACTCTTATTTTTTATAGGAACAAGCACTGTCTTAATCCCTGCTGACTTTGCTGCGAGAAGCTTTTCCTTAAGTCCTCCTATTGGTAATACCTTGCCTCTTAGATTAATTTCACCAGTCATTGCTATATCTGCCTTTACTGGTATCCGCGCTACTGCTGAAAGTATTGCAGTAGCCATTGTAACGCCTGCTGATGGACCATCTTTGGGTACTGCTCCTTCTGGAATATGAAGATGTATACAATTATTTTCAAAAAATTCCACATCAACGTTATATGGCTTCTTTGAAACTATTGAACGAACATAAGTAAGTGCAATTCTTGCTGACTCCTGCATTACATCTCCCATTTGTCCTGTAAGTATCATATCAGCTTTACCTGGCATACTGTTGACTTCTATTTCAAGAGTATCACCACCAACACTTGTCCATGCAAGACCTCTTACAATACCAATGTCACTCTTTTTATTTGCTGGCTCAATTTCAAATTTGACTTTTCCTAACATTTCAGTAAGTGTTTTATCATTAACTCTTACAGGTGCTTTACTTTCATCTATTGCTCCATTATTATAAAGCTGTCTTACAGCCTTTCTACATATTGAAGCAATCTGCCTTTCAAGACTTCTTACACCAGCTTCTTTTGTGTAGCCATCTATTATCTTTTCAATAGCCTTGTCAGTAAACTTTAACTGCTTTTTTGTAAGTCCATTCTTTTCAAGCTGTTTTGGAATAAGATGCTCTTTTGCAATGTGCATTTTTTCATTCTTAGTATATGAACTTATCTCAATTATTTCCATTCTGTCAAGAAGTGGTCTACTAACATCTGACAAATCATTAGCTGTTGCAATAAAAAGCACATGTGAAAGGTCTGTTGGAAGTTCAATATAGTGGTCTATAAAATGTGAATTTTGCTCACTGTCTAATACTTCCAAAAGTGCAGAAGCAGTATCACCCTTATAATCACTACTTATCTTATCTATTTCATCAAGAAGAATTAATGGATTTTTAACTTGTGCAGACTTAAAGCCCGTTATAATTCTACCTGGCATTGCTCCAACATACGTTTTTCTATGACCTCTTATCTCAGCTTCATCTCTTACCCCACCAAGACAGATACGCACATATTTTTTATTAAGCGCTCTTGCAACTGAACGAGCTATACTCGTCTTACCTGTTCCGGGTGGGCCTACAAGACATATAATAGGTGCGTCTGATTTAGATGTAATATTTCTTACTGCAAGTGTTTCCAAAATTCTATCTTTAACTTTTTTCATTCCATAGTGGTCTTTGTTAAGAATTTTTTTTGCCTTATCTAAGTCATTGTTATCCTCTGACATATTATCCCACGGCATTTCAAGAAGTGTTTCTATATAACCTCTCTCTACATTTGCTTCGGAAGATCCTTGTGCAAGTACTTTATAACGCTTTATTTCTTTTCTAATCTTATCTTTTATTTCATCAGAAGCATTAAGTTTTTCTACTTCTTCTAAAAATTCATCAGCTTCTGAGCCATCTTCTTCTCCATTAAGCTCCTGATTAAGAACCTTTAACTGTTCTCTTATAATATAATCTTTTTGATTTTTATCGACATTTGCCTTTACTTTAGCAGTCAACTCATTTTTTATACTATATGCGTTAATGTCTTCAATAAGCATTTTTCCAGCATAAGTATACATATCTTCTAATGATGTCATTTCTAAAAAGGCTTGTCTTTGTGTATAATCCATCGGATAGTCAATCGCAATTTTTTCAAGAAGCTTTTTGACACTATTAATATTAAGCCATTGCTCAATTACATCACGACTCATCTTTCCATTTACAGCTGAATATTGTCTTATAAGCTCATAAAGCCCTGTAAGCATTGCCTTATTAGTTATTTCATCTGCATCTTGTATTGCATTGTCTTCTATATCTATATCTGCCTGTAACATTTTATCATCATCTATAAAATGTGTCAGATATCCCTTAAACAAGCCCTCAACAAGAACTCTTATTACTCCATTAGGTAACTTTATAATCTGCTTAATCTTTGCTACTGTTCCAGTTGTATACACATCTTCTAACTTTGGGTCAGCCGTTTCTATATCCTTTTGCGTTGCAAGAAATACCCTCTGATTGCCCTCCATTGCCTTTTCAACTGCTCGTATAGATTTTTTTCTGCTTATATCAAAATGTATGACCATGTCGGGTAACACGGTCATACCTCTCAATGCTATAACAGGTAAACTAATATTTTTCATAAATAGTACTCCCTATTCTGCCTATAAATTAAATTTAAAGTGATACACTTTCTGTCCTATATTCAATAATAGGCTTTCCTGTACCCTCAACAGCTTCTTTTGTTATAATACACTTTGAAATATTGTCATCTGATGGAATTTCATACATAACTTCATTCATTACAGACTCAAGAATTGACCTTAAACCTCTTGCACCAGTCTTTCTTTCAAAGCTCTTTTTTGCAACAGCTTTAATAGCTTCTGGTGTAAATTCAAGCTCAACTTCATCAAGTGAGAAAAGTGCCTTATACTGCTTAATAATAGCATTTTTAGGCTCTTGTAATATTCTTACAAGGGCTTCCTCATCAAGCGAATCTAATGCAACCATGACTGGAACTCTACCTACAAATTCAGGTATAAGACCAAACTTTATAAGGTCTTGTGGAAGTACCTTGTGGAATGCTTCTCCTACCGTATCTTCTGACTTTTCTTTTAAAATGGAATTAAAGCCTATTGTACTCTTATCCATTCTTGACTCAACAATCTTTTCAAGTCCGTCAAATGCACCACCACATATGAATAAAATATTCGTTGTATCAATAGGAATAAGCTCCTGCTGTGGGTGCTTTCTTCCGCCCTGTGGTGGAACTGATGCTACTGTTCCTTCTAATATCTTAAGAAGTGCCTGCTGTACACCTTCGCCTGAAACGTCTCTTGTAATAGAAACATTTTCTGACTTCTTAGTTATTTTATCTATTTCATCAATATAGATTATTCCATATTGAGCTTTTTCAACATCATAATCTGCTGCTTGAATTACCTTAAGAAGAATATTTTCAACATCTTCACCAACATAACCTGCTTCTGTAAGTGTTGTTGCGTCTGCTATTGCAAATGGTACATTAAGAAGTCTTGCAAGGTTTTGTGCCAAAAATGTCTTACCAGAACCTGTTGGTCCCATCATAAGAATATTACTCTTTTGTAGTTCAACATCGAGCTTTCTTCCAGATATTATTCTCTTATAATGATTATATACAGCAACAGCTAATACTTTTTTAGCTTCATCTTGACCAATAACATAATCATCGAGAAATTCTTTAATTTCTTTAGGTTTTAACAAATTGATGTTCATATCTTCTATTGTATCATCATCAAATTCGCCATTCATCTCAAATTCTTCGTCTAAAATATCACTACATATCCCTACACACTGGTCACATATATATGTGCCATTAGGACCTGCAATAAGTTTTCTAACCTGGTCTTGAGTTTTATTGCAAAATGAACATCTTAACTTATTATCACTATTTCTGCCTGCCATCTAATCTTGCTACTACAATCACATACAATATATATGCTAGATGATAAACTATAATTTTATAATAATTATTATTGCTTCAAAATATCTAATTTATTGGGAAGTTTCTTTTATCAGATATATCACTACACAAGCTTAAAGCTTTTAATTAAACTGATATTTGCAATTTACTTTGTTACTTAGTTATAAATATAGTCTTTCATCTAAATAGCTTTTCCTTTCCTATATTTTATAAACTACCAAATATAGCTCACCGCAACTTAAGCCGCAGTGAGCTACTAAATCTGCCTTAATGTTGCTTTAATCTACATTTGTAAATTATTTACCACACTAAGACTTTATCTCTTTTCAACTACTTTGTCAATAAGACCATAAGCTAAAGCTTCTTGAGCTGTCATATAATTGTCACGCTCTGTATCACGAGCTATTTCTTCTACAGACTTTCCAGTGTTAGCAGCAAGTATTTCATTTAACTTATTTCTTGTCTTTAAAATATTTTCTGCCACAATACGGATTTCTGTTTCCTGACCTCTTGCTCCGCCTGATGGCTGATGTATCATAATCTCTGCGTTAGGAAGTGCCAATCTCTTACCCTTAGTACCACCAGAGAGTAAGAACGCACCCATACTAGCTGCAAGTCCCATACAGATAGTAGAAACATCACACTTGATATACTGCATTGTATCATAGATTGCAAAACCTGCTGATACTGAACCACCTGGGCTATTAATATAAAAATGTATATCTTTATTAGGGTCTTCTGCTTCAAGGAAAAGCATCTGAGCTACTATAAGATTAGCAGATACATCTGTAACCTCTTCACCTAAAAATACAATTCTGTCTTTTAAAAGTCTTGAGTAGATATCATAAGACCTTTCTCCTCGACTATTCTGTTCAATGACATAAGGTACAAAACTCATATAAAAACCTCCATTTCAAGCATTTATATTACCTTAAGCTGTTTAAGACTGGCAATCAGCCAGTCTTTAACAAGCATTAATCACTTACTTTATTAATTACTTTTCAACTGCTGTATCAACGATTAAATCTACAGCCTTTTGAACTGCAAGGTCTTCCTTAATCTGCTTTTCTTCGTTTTCGCCCATTAATTCCTTAACCTTGTCAAGTTCCATCTTATACATATCAGCCATCTTCTGAAGCTCTGCATTAACTTCATCTTCTGATACTTCAATATTTTCAGCCTTTACGATAGCTTCAAGAACAAGTCTGCTCTTAATTCTTGTAAGAGCTTCTGGCTTCATATCTTCAAGAACCTTCTGAGCTGTCATACCTGTGTACTGGAAGTACTGTTCAATTGATAATCCCTGCTGCTGTAATCTTCTTGCAAAATCTTCTGCCATTCTATTTACCTGTGTATCAACCATAGCTTCTGGAATATCCATCTTTGCTGCTTCGATGATTTTTTCCATAGCTTCGTCTTCCTTCTTAACCTTAGCTTCGTTAGCCTTACGGTCAGCTATTTGTTTTACTAAGCTTTCCTTGTAAGCGTCCATTGTATCAAAATCAGATACGTCCTGAGCGAAATCATCATCAAGTTCTGGAAGCTGCTTTTCTTTGATTTCATTAACCTTAACCTTGAATGTAGCTGGCTTACCCTTTAATTCTTCAGCATGGTATTCTTCTGGGAATGTTACATTGATTTCCTTTTCATCACCAATGTTCATACCGATAATCTGGTCTTCAAAGTTGTCAATGAATGAATGAGAACCGATTGTAAGTGGGTAGTTTTCTCCCTTACCACCTTCAAATGCTTCTCCATCAACAAATCCTTCAAAGTCGATAACTGTCATATCACCATCTTTAACAGCTCTTTCAGCTACACTGATTGTTCTTGAATTCTGTTCCTGTATCTTCTTAAGTTCGTTAGCTACGTCTTCATCTGTAACTTCTGTTTCAACCTTAGTTACTTCTACACCCTTGTACTGACCAAGTTCAACTTCTGGCTTAACAGCTACTGCTGCTGAGAATACGAATGGCTTACCCTGTTCTAATTCAACAACTTCAATCTTAGGCTGTGAAACGATTTCTAACTTGCTTTCTTCTGCTGCCTGTGCATAAGCTTCTGGAATAATAGCATTAGCTGCATCTTCATAAAAGATTTCTGCTCCGTAAAGCTTTTCAATCATCTTTCTAGGTGCTTTACCCTTTCTAAATCCAGGGATTGTAATCTTATTCTTATTCTTATTGTAAGCTTCATTAAGACCTTTTTCAAATTCTTCTGCTGTTGTCTCAATGACAAGCTTCATCATATTTTTTTCTTCCATTACTTCTACTGTAAAACTCATTATTAAATCCTGCTATTACAAATATATACTTATGTATATTACATATGGTCTTTTCTAATATAAACATTATCAATACCACATTAATTATATAATAGCTTTTCCTTTCTTTATATTTTATATTTCCTTTTTCCATCAGTACAATATTCAAATTTCTCATTATAATATATGAGTTTTCAATAATTGATTTATTAAATACTCTAATTATAAAGCTTTAAATCAATTACTTGATGGATATTGTACATAGTACAACGTACATACTTATGAATTATATCACAATTATTTTTATATTACCAGCAAAATTTTTATGTATTGTAAAAATATATTAATTAAATTTTTATAAACTTATTTATATAAACAACTATCTGCAAAAAGAAACTGTCACAACAATACTTTATGGGGTGTCGCAATTAAGAATTTTTTAATTCCTATGTTGTGACATTCTCATAAATTATTATTGCAACAGCCCTTTTGTCAAGCTTAGATTTCTACAAGTTTAAATAAGCTATTACTTATTAGTTACCCTGCTTCATCTGCTCTTCTTGTCTTTTAATCATCTTCTTAACCATATAACCGCCTACAGAACCAGCTTCGGCTGAGGTAAGGTCACCGTTATAACCTTCTTTTAAGTTTACACCGATTTCTGAAGCAACTTCCATCTTAAATCTGTCTAAAGCTTCCTTAGCTTCCTTCTTTGTTCTAGAACCTGAATTTGAACTTGGCATATTACTCCACCTCCATACTATGATTAATTTCCGATTAATTCGGAATATTTGATAAGCTTCGTTGCTTATCTGATATTAGTATGTTACGAAATTAAAGTATTATTATGCCAATTTTTGGGTTTAAATAAATTATTTTAATCGGTCTAACAACATCTGATAATGCTTTTGACTTATATGTCTTCCAGCCTTTTGTAGTCCATGAATACAATCTAATACGTCATCAGCACTAAGTTCATTTTCTTGAAAAGCCGCCATAATTATACCTATAGTTCCCATTATATTAAATCCCATTTGATTAGAAATAGCTCTACCTTTTGCTTCGTCCATTAACAACAAATCTGCTTTTAATTCATATAACAACGCATTTCTTATAAGTTCATTTTCTTTATTAGATACATTTATATATTTTGACATACCTACAGGAACATTAATAGTAATCTTTTCCATATTTACCATAAAATATCTCACCTCCAAATACATTTTACTAAAATTAAAATTATATTATCAAGTTTTACTATTATTCTCCACCCATTCTTCTACATAATTAATAAAGCACTCTGCGCTATATGATGGTCTTGTTTCTTTTCTCCATGCCAGAAAAATATTTCTTACAAAACCTTCATCAGCAAATGGAACTATTGCTGTGTGTTTGTTGGCGTATTCTTGAGCCAAATAATCAGCAAGGATACCTACACACCAATTCTTTTTTGCCGATTCCACTATTAATGCTTCATCACTTATTTCTAGCTGTATTTCAAGCTTTAATCCACCTTTTGCAAAACGACTTACATTTACAGGAAAAAATGAATAGTCATGTCCCTTTAAGGCAACTGGTACATTATTCAAATCTTTATATTCTATTGCTTTTTTAGTTGCTAATGGGTGATTTTCATTCATAACAACACAAAACTTGTGTGAAAAACAAAATAAAACCTGCATTAAATTAGCATCAATTGGTTCAGATAAAAATGCAAGGTCTATTTGTCCTTTTTTCATCATTTCATATATAGGATAATCTGGATATTCAACAAAGTTAAGGTGAATATTAGGATATTTTTCATAAAAACCTTTTAAAAAATCAATTGAAAGATATCTTAAAACGCCATATGATGAAGCTATTCTAAGCACTACAATATTATTTTCAAAATCTGACTGTTCTTTAAAATCTTCTCTTATCTTTTCATACTGATATAGTATTGCCTCTGCTCGCTCTTTTAATCGGTCTGCAAATCTTGTAGGATACATTCCGTCTTTCGTTCGTACAAATAACGTTTCTCCTAACTCCTGCTCTAATCTGTTAATAGTTTTACTTACCGCCTGTGCCGACAAATACAATTCTTCTGCCGCCCTATGAATATTTCCTAATTTATACACTTTTAAAAAACACAATAAATTTCTTTCGTTCATAAATATTCCTATCTTATAAATTTTCTAATAATGGTTCTAAACTTTACTTGGGGGTAAAGTTTAGAGCCTATTTATTTTTTCAAAAAAGAATAGGCATAAACACTCCCATACGATATAATTAAATCACCACAAAATAACACATCAAGGAGAATATTTATGCCTAATACTAATTTTACATCAAATCTACTAGAAATTAAAGACCTAATTGTTGATAATATCAAATTTTCGTCAACTGATATACATTTACACTTTCATCTTCAACGCAGGAATGTTTCTTGCCCTTTTTGTAACTCTGTCACTAATAAAGTTCACGATTATCGTCATTCTATTATTAAAGATGCCCCTATCCAAGGAAAATTTCTGTTTTTCGCAGAATGAATGATGTATCCTTCCCTAAACCTAATCATCTTCCTCCTGTTTTATCCATTGATGAATTTAAAGGAAATCAACATTAACAATGCTTGGAAACTGGAGTAAATATATCTTAAATGCCTTTGACTGTTCTTATTCAAATGGTTTTACAGAAGGCAGTAATAATAAGATTAAAGTTATTAAAAGAAATGGTTACGGCTTTCGCAATTTTGAGAATTTTAGAAATAGAATACTTTTATCAATGACTTAATTATACAAAGAAAAGTGATGCTCACGCACCAGTTTTCTAATATGGGATTTTCACCCCCACTCTTGACAAAGAGCCAAAAAAGCAGGATACCCATATTTACAATATGAATATCCTGCAAAATAATCAATACATACTTTTACAGAATGTATAGTAATATTATATTTTAATTACTGTAACTGAGCTGCTACTTCTGCTGCAAAGTCTTCGTTCTTCTTTTCGATACCTTCGCCTGTTTCAAAACGAACAAATCCCTTAATTGTAATGTTAGCATTGTTTGCTTTAGCAACTTCTGCTACATAAGCAGATACACTCTGCTTACCATCTTCAGCCTTAACATATGTCTGGTCAAGAAGACAGATTTCCTTAAGTTCCTTGTTAAGACGCCCCTTAACCATACCTTCGATAATCTTATCGTTAGCATCTGGCTTTTCGTTCTTAGCTGTAGCTGTGATGATTTCTGTTTCTTTAGCGATATATTCTGGGTCAACTTCGCTTCTATTTGTGTACATTGGCTTAAGAGCTGCTGCCTGCATAGCTACGTTCTTTGCCATTTCTTCGATAGCTGAGTTTACAACATCTGTTTCAACATCAACAAGAACACCAATCTTTCCACCCATATGAATGTAAGAAGCGATGAAACCGTTGCTTTCTTCAACCTGTGCAAATCTTCTAATCTTAAGGTTTTCTCCGATAATAGCAACCTGTCCTGCTAATACATCTGCAACTGTCTTAGATGTATCCTTTGTCCAGCTTTCTGCTAAGAAAGCATCAATATCAGTAGCCTTTGTATTTAATGCCTGCTGTGCTACTTCTTCAACGTAAGCATTGAAATCTGCGTTCTTTGCAACGAAGTCTGTTTCTGAGTTTACTTCAACGATTGCTGCCTTATTTCCTTCTGTAACAACCTTAACGATACCTTCTGCTGCAATTCTTCCAGCCTTCTTAGCTGCCTTTGCCATACCATTTTCTCTTAAGTATTCAACAGCCTTATCCATATCACCATCTGTATTAGAAAGCGCCTTCTTACAATCCATCATACCTGCGCCTGTCATTTCTCTTAATTCTTTTACCATTGCTGCTGTAACTGCCATTTTTGTATCCTCCACTTTATGATTTTAATGTTTTTAAAAAATGCTTCAACCTGTAACTTTCAGGCTGAAGCATTTTTAGAATTCCAATTACGGATATATATTAATAAACTTCAGTTTATCTTAATTCTATAGATAATTATGCTTCTTCTGCTACTTCTTCAGCTTCAACTGGAGCTTCTTCAACACCCTGATTAGCTTCAATAACAGCATCAGCCATCTTAGAAACGATAAGCTTAACAGCTCTAATTGCATCATCGTTACCAGGAATTACATAATCTAATTCATCTGGGTCACAGTTAGTATC
>URYE01000049.1 GCA_900551945.1 uncultured Eubacterium sp.
ACCTATTGCTTTTAATACATGAGAACCCTCTTTTTCTTTTGAAGAACAGGCAGAACCCGCAGACGCACATATTCCTTGTTCGTCTAACATCGCAATAAGTGTAGCACCATCTACATTATAAAAACTAAAACTGCAGTTATTTGGCAAACGATTTCTTGCACTTCCATTAAGTCTTGATTGTGGTATTTGTGTCAATACTTTATTTATAAGATAATTTCTAAGTTCAATTTCTCTTGATATTCTATATCTTTTATTGCTCATCGCTATTTGAGCGGCTTTTGCAAAGCCTATAATTCCTGCTACATTTTCCGTTCCGGCTCTCATACCATTTTCTTGACCGCCACCATTAATAAATGGCGTACTAAGACAGCCCTTTCTGATATATAAAAAGCCGACTCCCTTTGGCCCACATATTTTATGCGCACTGGTGCTTAACATATCTATATTTTGTCTTTTAACATCTATTGACAGATTAGTATATGCTTGAACTGCGTCTGTGTGAAATAATATATTTTTCTGTTTTGCTATATTAGCAATTCTTTCAATAGGTTGTATTGTACCAATTTCATTATTTGCTGTCATTACTGAAATCAAAAATGTATTTTTGCGAATAGCATTTACAATATCAGAAACATTTACATTTCCGTATTCGTCTGTATCAATATACGTCACTTCCACTCCTGTATTTTCAAGATATTTACACGTTCTTAATATGGCGTGGTGTTCTATTTTTGTAGTTATTATATGACCACCTTTATGCTCATGCGCTGACATTTTTAAAGCCCAATTATCCGACTCTGTTCCACCTGATGTAATAAATATTTCATCTTCATTTGCATTTATAGATAATGCTAGAGTTTTTCTAGCTTTATTAATTTCATGTTTTACATTTTGGGAAAACGCATAAATACCTGATGGGTTAGCATATCTTATATCAAAATATGGAAGCATAGCCTCTGCTACCTCAGGGCGTACCTTTGTCGTTGCGGCATTGTCCATATATATCATTATACGCACCTCGTTTATCTGTTTATATTATTATATTCAAATATACTTCACTAAGTGTTCTATTAAGATATATTGCTTATAAAATGTAAATAAAAATAAGATTGTAAGTATGCAGTTTAATACTATTAAATATGGAGGTATTGTGCATGGGAATTAATCTTAAAAACTCAGTTCTTAAAGGAACTATAATTCTTACTCTTGCAGGCGTACTAAGTAAAGTGATAGGTTTTTTTTACAGAATATACTTAACACGAACCATTGGTGCTTCTGGAATGGGGCTTATGCAGCTTATTATGCCTGTTGCAGGGATTGCCTTTGCTATATGCAGTAGTGGTATACAAACGGCAATATCACGTTTCTGCGCTTCTTCGGCTGTTAAAATAAATTCTAAAGACAACAATTGTCAGTCTTGTGGAGAATGGCTTATATATGGTCTTTTTATATCTATTCCAATTGCGCTTTTATTTACATATATAACCTACACCTATTCTGATTTTATCGCAACACGACTGTTACTTAACGAACAATGTAGTCCACTTATTAAAATACTTTCGTTTACATTTCCATTTTCATGTTTCCACAATTGTGTTAATGGTTTTTACTTTGGATATAAAAAAACAGCCATTCCCGCCTTATCACAACTGTTTGAACAGGTTGTGCGAGTAATGACTGTGTATATCTATGCCAAAATATGTATTAGTAATAATATTCCCATAACTGTTGTTGGTGCATTGTGGGGAAGTCTTATCAGTGAAATAGCTTCAACAATATTTTGTATGATTGCTCTTAAATTTTCAAAAAACTTTACAGTTAAAAATCATTTTTATAAAAGCAATATAAAAAAATTATTTGTATTTTCACTTCCACTTACGTTAAATAGACTGCTTATGCACATCTTACAAGGCTGTGAGTCCATACTTATTCCTGCGCAGTTAATTATATACGGTCATTCACAAAGCGAAAGTCTTAGTATATATGGTGTACTTACTGGTATGGCAATTCCATTTATATTATTTCCTGCTGCCATAACTAACTCACTATCTGTAATGCTTCTCCCTGAAGTATCTGGCGCACAATCTGCTAAAAATAATGACTCAATCACAAGAACAATCGAGCGCTCTATACATTTCTGCCTTGCCATTGGAATATTTACTACGTTTTTATTTTTATTCTATGTTGGGCGCATTGGCAGTATTATATTTAACGAACCGTCTGTACAGCTTTTTATTCTTACACTGTGTTGGCTCTGCCCATTTTACTATCTAGCAATGATACTATCTAGCATACTAAACGGGCTAGGACACACCACTCTTACTTGTATACAAAGCATTACAAGTATACTTATAAGGATAGCTTTTTTAATTGTTGTAGTTCCATTTTACGGAATAACAGGCTACTTGTGGGGGCTGCTTATATCGCAGATTATTATATGTATACTTCACTATATATCACTGTACCGATTATTCAATATAACACCAATGCCCTTTAAAAATATAATATTACCTGCTTGTCTTTCTCTTATATGTATAGGAATATCATACATTGTATACAATATCTTTACTAAAATAATATCAAATGAATTATTAAACCTTACTATTGCCACCTTAATTGCTAGTATTACTTTTCTTATTGTTTGTAGTCTTATTCACTATTATAATGCCCGCCGTAACAAGTAAAAGTGCACCAAAATATCTTAAATGCCAAATATCCTCATGCAACACTATACCTGCAAGAAATATTCCCGATACTGGTATTACAAAGTTATAAATACATATTCGACCAATTTGATTATATTTTAATAAAATAGTCCAAAGTGTAAAAGCAACTGATGATAATAGCGCAAGATAAGCCATGACCACAATGCCTTCTTTTGTTACTATATCAAAATGTCCACCTGTTATAATTCCTATAATTGTAAGCACAACACCACCTATTAACAAGTTATATCCTGTGGTAAGAACTGTATCCACCTTTTTTGTTATTGCTTTACTCATAATACCAGAAATGCTAAATGCTAATGCTGCAATTATAACAAAGCCTTCTCCAAGAAATGATACCTTTGTTGAAGATGCGGAGTTTGAGCCTAAAGTACATATGATAACGCCTGAAAAGCCTATAACACAACCTATAATCTTATTGGCATTAAGCTTGTCATTCTTATAGATAAAATGCGCCAATATAACTGAGATAAAGGTTGTACATGAATTAACAATCGAGCCGTTAGCTGCTGCACAATTGGCTACTCCAATATAAAAAAATATGTATTGTATTGTAGTTTGTACTATACCTAGAGCTGTTACGGGAAGTATCTGCTCTTTCTTTAATACGGGAAATTTTTTATTCATAAAAATATATACAATTAACACCATTATTCCTGCAATTGTAAATCTTATACCCGCAAAAAGAAACTTTGTGCTTACACTATCAGTTATATTAAATAACCTATATCCTATCTTAATTGCAGGTATTGCACTACCCCACAAGCAATTACACAATACCGCAATTAATATAACTACTAATGAATTAGTCCAAAATAAACTGCTATCTTTTGTTTTATCATTCATAAATCAAATCCTTTCAATTTTATGCAGAGTCCAAGTAATTGCAAAACTTTGAAAATCTTATAAACATAACTTTTTAAGATACATTTCATTTATCTGTAGAAACTTTTTCTTCGTAATTCAATGTTATTTTTGCGTCAAGAATTGCTGGGCGATTATCCCATTCTTCTTTTCTATCACTATATTGCTTTTTTAGCCATTCAATAGCAGTAGTTCTTCCAGCTTCGCTATATTCAAACTCACTTCTTGTTTTATCTTCATCACTTACAGCACTATAACAGTAAGGGCCTCTCCAAACTGTAGCAGTAAGTATAAAATCAGGCTTGTCACCTTCTCTTTTTATAAGATATCTCATACCATTATGTTCACCACTATAAACTCCACCGTATGTAAAAAAATTAAATGGAAGAATTTCTTTTTCATCTAACATAAGTTCACCTCTATAAAGTTATGATTACTTAGAAGCCATTTTCTTAAAATCATTAATCATATCAATGTCTGAGCTTTTAAGTTTTACGTTTGTACACAACTCTTTTCCATCTGTTGTAGTAAATTTAAGCTCTACTATTGTTCCTTCTGTTATATTTGTATTTTTAAGTGCGTTAAGAAACATAGGAAACTTTGGGTGATTTTGAACAAACTTTTGCCAATTTCCTCTAAACTTAAATAAATCTGCTGGGTTCATATTCTTTTTCCTTTCGTTTTACAATTAAATTTTTACTTATGTAACATATATTATACTGTTCCTGATACATAAGGATAACCAAAAATTTTTAATACTATTTTCCACATAAAATTAATTATTCCGCTATCAATAAATGACAGTATATTATTAAATGAGCCTAGCCATATCATCGCAAGAAGAATTATAGGAAAATATCTGCTATATTTTCTCACTTCTTGCTCAATATGTGCTGGCAACAATGAAAATAATACATTAGAACCGTCAAGCGGTGGAATTGGTATCAGATTAAAAACACCAAGTCCTACATTTATCATTGCGATATAATAAAAAAGATAATATAAATATCCTGCTCCTGCGTAGCTTGCTGCAAAGTACATACCTATAAGTGATATAAATGCTACAAGAAAATTCATAACAGGGCCTGCAAGAGCTACAAGACAAAAATCAAGTCTTTTGTGCTTATAATTTCTTGTATTGACCATAACTGGCTTTGCCCAACCCATGTGAAATACTAACAGACATATTGTACCAAGTAAATCAAGATGTTTAAATGGGTTGAGTGATAATCTGCCATCTGACTTAACTGTCTTATCACCACACATATATGATACTAATGCGTGAGCATATTCATGCAATACGATAGCAATAAGTGTTGCTGGTGCTGAGTATATCAATGTGTATATCAAATTATTATAATTCATAACCTTTATCCTTTCTTTATATTTAACATTACTCCTAACATATACATTAGTGCAATAATTAAAGGAATTAAACATACTAAAATAGTAAAAATTGTTACATTATAAGATATCAAGAAAATTATAATGATATTTAAAATACACAATGCTAAATATATTAAGCCTAGTTTTTTAAGTTTGTCTATACAATCTGTATCAGACGCATTTAAAAGCCCTATAAAGCCTGCGTATATACTGTAACCACCAAATACCATCATGTACATTCCACCTGCACTTAAGTATTTCATTGTCTTTAATACTTCTTGTTCAGTGTCTTTGTCTACAGAATTAATTGCCATTCCATTTGCCATAATATAAAATCCGACAAACACTACTATTAATCCAATAAATATAGACAATCCTCCCGACACTTTAAGAAAGTTTTTACCTTTAGCTGTCATATAAATCTCCGTTCTATATTATTATTTTGCAAAATATAATAATATATAATACAGCACCTTATTTATTTTATCAATTAAATAAGCATAAATTTTAATTACTGACAAATGGATTTTTATATTTTATTTTTATAAATCATTCTGTTCTATTACTTTTATTAATTCATCGGCTGATTTTTTAAGACTTTCAAGTTCTTCTTTGTTAAGAGATATAGGAACTGTCTTTTCAACACCATTTCTTCCCACAATGGCAGGAATACTAAGTGCCACATCTTCAATTCCATATTCACCATGAAGCATACTTGATACTGGAAGTACTGATTTCTCATCACGCACTATTGCTTCACATATTCTTCTTACAGACATTGCAATTCCATAATAAGTTGCGCTTTTCTTTTTTATTATTTCATAAGCACTATTTTTTACATCAATTGCTATATCTTTTAAAAATGTATTATCTTTTCCTCTCATTTTACAAAAATCATTAATTGAAATTCCTGAAACATTAGCACTACTCCAAGCTGCAATTTCGCTATCCCCATGTTCTCCTATTATAAAAGCATGAACACTTCTACTATCAACACCAAGAAAATCTCCCATTTTCTCTTTAAGTCTTGCTGTATCAAGCACCGTTCCAGAACCTATAACCCTACTTTCATCGTAACCACTAAGCTTAACTGCCACATAAGTCAGTATATCGACTGGATTAGCTACAACTAACAGTATTCCTTTATAATTTCTTTTAGTTATCTCTGGAATTATATTTTTGAATATCGCTATATTTTTCTTTACAAGGTCAAGTCGTGTTTCATCGTGCTTTTGATTAGCTCCTGCTGATATTATAATAATTGATGCGTCTTTTATATCGTCATAATCTCCAGCATATATTTTCATTGGTCTGGCAAATGGCTCTCCATGACTAATATCAAGTGCTTCTCCTTCTGCCTTTTGTGTATTTGCGTCTATCAGCACCATTTCCGTAAAAAGCCCACTCTGCATAATACTAAAAGCCGAAGCCGAACCCACAAAACCACAACCTATCATAACTATCTTTCTAGTATTAACACAACCACAATTATCTTCCATACCACATCTCCCATTAATAATCTACTATTTTAAAAACACCAAAATTCCCACTTTATACAATACAAGTTTGCCATAATTTACACTATTTTTAAGTATAAAACTAACATAAAGAAAGTTAAAATAATATCAATCAAACAATGCTGTCAATTTCTTATTATCAGCTCATTACTTGCTAAATTTATTGCTTTTAAAATAGACTCTTTATTTAAAAATTTCACAAATATATCTTCTGCATATTCCCACCATATTATTCATAAACATACTATTTTACGTTTGCACATTTTAACGCCAATAACCTACCGTAAAGATATCAGTATTATATTCCCTAATAAATGCACCATAAAAAGAACAAGTAGTTATATTTGTATGACAACAGCAAACTCCTTTGTTTGATGATGGCATACAAATATAGGTGATTGTACTTTTACTGATGTGTGTTTAGGAGATATAATACTGATATCTTCACACACTACATATTCTCAAAAATATGCCGATATAATTATAAATACAAAAAGTGAGGGATATTTATGATTACAATTAATGCAAGTACTATTACAAATAATTTGCTTTCCAATAAAAGCTATTCATACCAAATTTCAAAACAAGGTTATAAGTTTGACTCAAATGCTGAAAGTTGTTCAGTTAATGCAAATAACTTTAAAAAACAACTCCGCCACCTTAAATTCTCAGATACTTCAGAGGGAATTAACGGCTCAATAACATCATATATAAAAGACTTTGTATCCGAATATAATTCATTTCAATCTGGATATTCTGAAATAGACGGTTCTGATAAGTTAAAAAAATATGTTAAAAAGTTCGACCAACTCATAAAAGATAATTCTGACGCACTCTCAGATATAGGAATTACAAAAAAATTAAACGGAAAGCTTGACCTTAATACTACAACTTTAAGTTCAGCTACTTCTTCACAACTTGAAGCACTGTTTGCAAAAGACACTGAATTTATGAAAAAGGCAGAAAGCTATTCTGATACAATATACAAAGAAACTAGAAAAAGTATGCAGCAATCTTACATTGAAGGGGAGTATGCAAGTACTGCACCTACTAGTTCAACTGTAAGAAGTCTTGCAACAACACTTCCTTCGTTTGTAACTTCTATTGACTCATTGTCAAAAAGTAGTATAACTTCATCGAATTTAGACAATGTTAAGTCACTTATTGAAAACTTTGTTAATTATTACAATAAAGTTACAAAGTATTCAAGTGATGCTAAAGACAGTCTTTCAGATGATGCTTCATCAAAAGTTGATACTATCAATTCTATTACAAATTTATATGAAGATAAACTTAATGACATTGGTATAAGTATAAATTCTGATAAGACATTATCTTATACTAACGCAGACGGTTCTTCTGCTATTTCCGATGATTTAACAAAGCTTGAAAATATATTTGGAAGTTCTTCGGGATATCTTGGTCAGATTAAGAATGTGTCAGAAGAATTATTCAAATCAATTGTTTCAAATAATTCTGACGATGTGTCAATTGATTTTTATGCCTAATATAGACTATTAACATAATTCATAGATGAGATTAAGAAGCTGTTGTATTAATGAAAATCTATACAACAGCTTCTTTTTCATTATTACAGTTCATCTACCTGCTGCCTTTTCTCACTTGGAACAACAAAACTATCATCATCTTCAATCACAACTTTATTGCCTTGTATAACTCCCTTTACTGCTACTAACATACACATACCTCCTTTAAACATTGTATTTTAAATTACATCAACTTAATTCTCTCCACAATCGCTATCATCATTAAGTATATATGGTGTTACCTGATATACATAATAATTAAGCCAATTCGTGTAAAGGTTATTTGCGTGGCTTCTCCATGAAAGTCTTGGTTTTCTGTTGGAATCATCGTCTGGATAGTAATTAACTGGTATGTCTGGTTCTAAGCCCTTATCTATATCTCTCTTATATTCCGAATCAAGTGTATATCTATCATATTCTGGATGCCCCATAACAAATATTTGCTTTCCCTCGTCTGCCATAACAATATATATTCCTGCTTCATCAGAGTCAGCAAGTACTTTAAGCTTTGGATTAGAAAGAATATCCTGTCTACACGCCTCAGTATGTCTTGAATGTGGTGCTACAAATATGTCATCAAAACCTCTTACAAGTGGCTCTTTTCTATTCATTACTTTGTGTTTATAAACACCTGATAATTTAGATGGAAGAAGCACCTTTTTAACTCCAAAATGGTAATATAAGCCAGCCTGCGCTCCCCAACATATATGAAGTGTAGAAGTTATATGAGTCTTTGACCACTCCATAATGCTTGTAAGCTCGTCCCAATAATTAACATCACTAAATTCCATTTTCTCAACCGGCGCACCCGTAATAATCATTCCATCATACTTTTTCTTTTTTATATCATCAAATGTAACATAAAACTTTTTAAGGTGTGACGCAGATGTATTTTTAGATACATGAGAAGCCATTTGTAAAAATGTTACATCTATCTGCAATGGTGTGTTAGATAACGCCCTTAAAAGTTGTAATTCTGTATCCTGCTTTATTGGCATAAGATTTAAAATCACAATCTGTAATTCTCTGAAATCCTGTGACATCGCACGATTTTCGTCCATCACAAATATATTTTCTTCTTCTAATTCTGCCTTTGCTGGCAAATCACTTTGTATTTTAATTGGCATATCTATTACCACCTTTCTGTACTTTTATATCCATTCCATTATGATATATTTTTTAATATAACAAAACCCAATGCAAGTTTTACTCTCACAATTAAGTCGGTCTTGTTATTCAGCTTTAATTTTAAGCCTTAACTTATTTTACACCTTTAATTCCTGACATCTCAATAAATTCATCTTCCGTAATTATCGGTACATTGAGCTTTTTAGCATTTTTATTCTTTGATGAGGACGACTCACTGTCATTATTAATAAGATATGATGTCTTACTTGTAACTGAGCCTGTAACCTTGCCACCTAAGCTTTCAATAAGTTCTTTTAATTGACCCCTGTTATCAAAATGATTAAGCGAGCCTGTTATAACAAATATCTTGCCCTCAAGTGTATTAGCTGACTGACTTTCTTCTTGTTCAATATTAAGTTCTTCTAATAATTCAAGAAAAGCTTTTTTATTATTTTCATTTTCAAAATATGTCACAAATGTATCGGCAATTACTGAACCTACACCATCTATACTTTCAAGCTCTTGTCTTTGACAATTAATAATATTTTCAACTGTCTTTAACTGTCGCACTATCATTTTCGCATTAGAAAGTCCTACATTTGCTATTCCAAGCCCGTATATAACCTTTGGCAATGTCGTGTTTTTGGAACGATTGCAAGAGGCTATAAGGTTGTCATAAGATTTCTGACCAAAACCGTCCATATCAATTATATCATCACTATATCTATCAAGATGGTACAAATCTTTAAACTTCTTTAGAAAACCTTTTTGTATAAACTTTTCAAGTGTAGCTTCTGACAAGCCATCAATATTCATAGCATCTCGTGATACAAAATGCGCAAAGCTCTTAACGTGCTTTGCTTGACAGTCTGTGTTTGTACAGTATAAAGTCTTAACTTCGTTAATTTCTTTAATCTGAGTATCTCCACCACATACAGGGCATTTTTTAGGTATATCTATGTTGCCACTCTGGGTAAGATTAGAAGCTATCTGTGGAATTATCATATTGGCTTTAAATACTTGAATTGTATCACCTATACCAAGCTTAAGACTTTCCATAATGCTTATATTGTGAACACTTGCTCTGCTGACTCTCGTTCCTTCAAGTTCGACGGTATCAAATATTGCTACAGGATTGATAAGTCCTGTTCTTGAAGCACTCCATTCAATCTGTCTTAAAACGGTATTAGCTGTTTCGTCTGTCCACTTAAAGGCGAGTGAATTTCGTGGAAACTTTGCTGTTCTTCCTAACGAGTCACCGTAAGCTATATCATCATACAGTATTACGAGTCCATCTGATGGAAAATCATTTGTCGTAATAGCTTTTTCAAACCAAGCTACTGTATCGGCTAGATTATCTTTTGTAACTTCTTTATATTCAACTACATCAAAACCTTGCGTTTTAAGCCATTCAAACTGTTCTTTTCTTGAATTTTTAAAGTCTACATTTTCTGCTGATACGAGATTAAATGCAAAAAAATTAACATTTCTTTCTTTTGTTATTTTATTATTTAACTGCCTTACAGAACCACTACAAAGATTTCTCGGATTTTTATACTTAGCGTCTGCTTCTGGTATTTTTTCATTTATCTTTTCAAAGTCAGAATAAGTTATAAGAGCTTCTCCTCTTAACACAAGCTTTTCTTTAAATGGAATTGTAACAGGAATATTTTTAAATACTCTTGCGTTATTAGTTATAATTTCTCCGACTTCACCATTACCTCTAGTTACTGCCTTTTGTAACTCTCCGTTGTCATAAGTTAATACTATCGTAAGCCCATCAAGCTTCCATGAAAGCAATGCTTTTTGCTCTCCTAGCCAGCTTATAAGGTCATCAACACTTTTAGTCTTATCAAGACTAAGCATAGGACTTTCATGTCTTTCTTTTGGAAGTTCACTTAACACCTCATATCCTACATTAACTGTTGGACTGTCAGAAAGCACACACCCTGTCTTTTTTTCTAGCTGTACAAGTTCATCATATAACGCATCGTATTCAAAGTTAGACATTTCTTCTACACCCTTTGAATAATATGCCCTACCTGCTTTGTTAAGAATTTCAACAAGCTCTTTTATACGTTTTAAATCACTTTGACTATTCACACAGACACCTCGTTTCTATAAATTAATTATTTTCAAGCATACTAACAAGCTTTTTATATTCGTTTTCTGTAACTTTTCTATAACTTCCTTCTTTTAAATCGCCTAAACATATATTGATTATTCTAATTCTTTTTAGGGATACAACTTTAAAGCCTAGATTTTCACACATTCTTCGTATCTGTCTATTAAGTCCTTGTGTAAGAATTATTCTAAATGTACGTTTTCCTTCTTTTTTTACAAAGCACTTCTTAGTAGTTCTTTCAAGCTCTTTAAGGTAAACGCCATCTGACATTTTCTTAACAAAATCGTCTGTAATGTCTTTATTAACTTCAACAATGTATTCTTTTTCATGACCATTTGTTGAACGCAATATTTTATCCATTATTTCGCCATTATTAGTCATTAAGATAAGTCCATTAGAGTCTTTGTCTAATCTTCCTATAGGATATATTCTCTTATTATAACCGATATAATCTACAATATTATCTTTTCCCTGCTTGTCTGTTGTAGTACATACTATTCCAACGGGCTTGTTAAATGCAAGCAATATCATTTCTTCTTCTATCTGTATATCTTTTCCATCGACCTTGACGCACTGTCCTTCTACCACCTTACTACCCATCTTAGCAGTTACACCGTCAATACTTACTCTACCTGATTCAACAAGCCTATCGGCTTCTCTTCTTGAACAATATCCAACTGAGCTTAAATATTTATTAATTCTAGTTTCCATTAAAATTATACCTCATAACTAGTTTACAATACTTCTTTATACTTTAAGTAATAATTTTAACAAAAAATGTTAAAAAACTCAAGTTAGATATTGTTGTGTTTTTATTTTTTATTTGACTCTTGTAATATTTCCTTGATTGTCAATATTCCATATCATTTCGCAATCTTCGTCTTTATAAGCTACTATCTCATCAACGGTCAAATGTCCGAAAGAATTATACCATTCCTCATCATTTTCGGTTCTTCTTACCATTGTGTCGTTATACCAAGTTGATGCTATCTTTACAACTCTTATTTTTTTCTTTTGCCATTGTGCATACATTTTAACAGTGTCATCTCTAACGGTTGTAAGATTTTTCACTTTGTCTAATGGCTGATACATTGTTCCAGCTCCATCTTGTCTTGTGTTCCAACCTAGAAATGCAAATGCTGTTCTTTCTGGTATTTTTTCGGGAATTGTTATTTCTTTATCATACTTTGTATGTATTGTATCAGGTATGTTACTTACAGATGTTCCTGCATTTCCATCAAATGATATATCGTATTCTATTGGTTGTATTTCTTCGTCCCATATTGCGTGCATAACTGTATTTTTATTTAATATGTATTCAGAATTTTGCGAAAATCTGCCACCATCAATACTATTTTCTGCCCACACTACGAATTTATAAGAATATTTATAACCATTCTCATCATATTCAGGCTTTATACATTGTGCAAGATTTAATTTTTTTCCCTTTATTTCTTCAAGATTATAGGCGTTACAATACACATTGTCGGTTACAACTTTTGTTGTATCATTTGATATTCCACCATTTAATACATACGAAAGTTTTACTGTCGATGAATATACAGCATAATACGCTTTGTTTTCTGTTAGTACAATTGTATTCTCATTTACACCTATTTCTGCATTTGTAGCATTATCTTTATTAATCTCTTTAATACTATTATAACCTACAATTTTATATTCTGATACAATATTTTCCTTTTCGTCAATTGAATTATTTTCACTATCGCAAGCTTGTACTTCATTATCTGCCCAATCTGTATATGAAGCTATCTTTGGCACTCCCACTATTCCACTTGTTTTATTATTATATATATCAACACTTCTTGTCGTTGTGCCTTTACTGTCTGTAAATGTTGCTGTCAAGGTCTTTTTATATACTGCATAAAATGTTATATCACTTGTTCCCATATTTACTTCTTCTAACACTTGTTCTGTATTTTTATCTTTATTCCAGCCTATAAATGAAAAATCATTTAATTTCATTGCTTTATATGTATCAAGAGCTACTTTTGCACCATAATAAATCTGTACTTTCTTATCTGCTTTATTATTATCTAACCAAGTTCCGCCATTATAAGCCACATTAAATGTAGCTGTATGTTGTATTCTTTTATAATACAGTTTTATTGTTGTATTACCTGTTACTTTAGTTGTATCGCCTGTCTTTTCTTTATCATATTCAATTCCATTTTTTACTAAAAATGAACTTTCTTTATAATCTTCATTGTTTAATATAGTTTCATATAATTGATTGTCAATAGTTAAAGTACTATCGGGTGACGATGGATATTCGCCTGATGTGTTCATTATATAATGTTGTATTGTTACTGAATACGATTGTTTTTTCCATTTTGCATATAATGTAATATTACTTTTTACAGTGTTATATAAGCTATTGGTAAATGTACCATCGGCTCTGACGTATTGAGTGCCTTTACCGTCTTTTTCAGTGTAATAACCACCAAATGTATGTCCTTTTTTTGTAGGTGTTTTTAAACGTGTTATCCATGAGTTTTCGTTCATTGTGCTACTATTATAATAATAAATATCTTCGCTAGTATTGCTATATGTTTTTTTAGTATTGTACATATAATAATAAGCATCTAAGCCACCATCAGCCTTTGTACCGCCTTGATTATCTAATGTAACTTTAATTGTGTTAGGGGTGGCATTAGCTATTCTATCTACAAAGACGACAGGCATAGTAAATTCATATGGATTAGTGTATTTAGCTTGATTATGTGCTGCATTACTTGTCCATTTGCTAAATGTATAACCGTCTTTTACAGAAGCTTCAAGTTTTACCTTTTCGCCCCATCTGTAACTGTCTTTTGTTTTATTGTCTGTGTAACTATAATGAGTTATTCCCGTAATACCCTCATTGTAAGCTAATTTCATCGGATAAGTTTTTCTATTGTAATAGTAAGTCACTACATTTTTAGTAGTATCAGGATTTATTGTAATTGTAGCTTTTTGTGTAAGCATAGTTTGTTTATCTGTTGTAGGATAATAACGACTTTGCGTCATTTTGTTTACTGTTGGGTCAAGTTTTTCTGAGTCTGACTCTTGTTCATAAACAAGTGTTGCTGCATTAATTGTTGAGCCTATTCTAGCTGTACCATTTACTTCTAAGTCTTTCTTTTCAGAATAACTTCCATCTGCATTTTGCCAGTAGTACTTAACTTTATAAGAAGCCATCAATTCAATTGTATTCGCTTTTCTATACACATCACTCGTTGGCATTGCAAACTCATATTTTTTCTCTGTTATGTCGCTTGCACCTGTCCTTGACCACTTACTCCATTCGTAACCGTATTTTACATCAGCATTAATTCTTATCCATTCCCCCCATCTATAACTATCTTTTACAGCACTGTCAGTAACACTAAAGTGTCTTACTTCACTTATACCATCATCCTTATATAAGTTCACCTTAAAGGTAGTTCTTGTATAATAATATTTCACTACGTTGTTTGAACTGCCTACTTTTACGGTGATTGTCTTTGATGTTGGTAGGTTAAAGTATTTCTTATTAAAATTAACGGCTGTTGATTTTGTGTCTTCTTTTATAGGGCAAGTATAGGACTTTCCTATATCGACAAGAATTGAACTTTCTGCATTAGGACTAGTTGGATATGAACCATCTGCATTTTGTAGATAATACTGAATAGTAACTGTTTCTTTTGTCTGCTTTGTGTTTGCATAACGTTTTACAGTGCTTTGTGGCATTGTAAAGGCATATCGCTTTTCTGTTATATCGCTTACCCCTGTCCACTTTGTAAATTCATACTTATCCTTTGCATAAGCATTAATTACAACACTTTCACCCCATCTATAACTATCTTTGGTCTTATTATCTGTAAGACTGTAATGCGCCGTATAGTCTATACCACTATCACTTGTCAAATCAATTTTATAGGTGGTTCGTGCATAATAATATCTTATTACGTTTGAAGAAATACTTTTTTGTAAATTAATTGACTTTGCTGACGGACTTACATATAAGCTTGAACCATAATTCTTTACTGTGCCTGTTACAGTTGCACCAATCTTAGCAGTATTTGTTGCAACTTCTTTTAATGTATATGAACCATCTGCATTTTGTAGATAATGCTCTACTCTGTAACTTACATCAGATGATTCTACCGGCTTACTCATCCACTGTGCTACGAATGTAAATGTATCATCTCCTGTGTAACTAGGATTAACCCATGCGTTATTCATATTAGAAGCTGCATTTTTTTCATATGTTGCCCAGTTGTTACTGTCTAATGCGTAAGCGTCGGGATTAGTATTAAAATTATGCCACTGTCCGTCTTTACAAAATATCTTACCATCTGACTGCCTTATTACTGCCCAATGACTAAACTTATACCCTGTCTTTTCAAAGCCTGTACCATCACTTAAGGTAAAGTTATCATACTTATGAATAACTGTTTCTGATATACTTCCTGTGCCACCATTACTATTGTAATTGATTATATAATTAGCTTGTACTACTGGAAGAACGAACTCCATAGGGTCATTAGACATCTGTATCTCTGTGGTAGGGTTATATTCATCGACCCAAGTTGTTCCACTTAAGTAAAAGCCTTCGGAGTTAAGTGTCATTGTGGAATTACTTGCTGTAAAGCTATCTCTGTCTGACATACGGAAAGCATATATAGACTTTCCAACATCACCTTCTGCTCCATATTCTAATGTACAAAAATCTAGCTGTTTGAAGTTCATAAAATGCCCCTTCCAGCTTATACTCTCAGGAAGATAATGACCTGGTGCATACCCTAAATTTGTATAATACTGTTGATTTGAATTATAAAGGTGATTGTAAGACCAACCTATCTCATGTCTGTTACTACCTATCTTATATATACCTATACTATTTGCATTTACATAATAACCATCTTTTACATTTACATTGTCAAAGTTGATATTAAGACCATAATTGATAGGAAAATTATTTCTTTCATTTATAAATTCAGAATGATATGTATTTTCTAATTCCATGCCATCTGACTGTCTTACCCATCTTGTATGATAAGCCTGTACTGAAGATATATAAGTATTTATATCCTTTATATTAGGTGCGCTCATTGATGGACTTGAATCTTTATATACCTGTCTTGTAGACTGTATTAATCTATGATTATCATCATTTGCTGTGTTTAATGAAAGTCCTATATTACTATTTCCTCTATTATCAGCAGTATACAAATCACCCAATCCAGATATTTTATATTCTGCGTGCATTTCGCCATCTGCAGAATCGCCATCTGCAGAAGCCAACCAAAATAAACTCTCGTTACTTGCACATACTGCAAAACCTGCATTACCCGATAAAGATAATTCTTTATTATTTTGCTCAAATTTATCAATATAATAGTCAATATAATTTACTTCTTCTGATGAGATTTCTGTATATTCAGCTTCATTATCAGATACGGTATTTGAAAACTGTTGTACAGTTACATTATTATTAATAAAAGGGGCTTTTTCCTTTAATTCTTCAAGCTCAGCTTCCGACAAACTCTTTAAAAAGCCACCTACAATTGATGAGTCAGTTAGACTAAAGTAATTAATAAGCTCATCTTCTGTCTTATCACGCCAACCAAAAGTATATATATCATATCCTAAATCATACTCACTTTTTGCTTTGGTAACACCTTCTTCATACTCTGTAAGATTTACAAAGCACATATCATTAGAAGTGTCTGAATATTCAGATATAACACTTTCTACATCTGATATACCATTCTCAAGCATTGTTGCTATTGTAGCACTTATTCGGGCTGTGGCATAAGACGTACCACTAAAAGAACTAAAGCTACCATAACTGTATACATCTACTCCACTTCCATAATCAGAATACCCTGCTAAAGTGTTATCATTTTCAAAAGCTCCTGCTATGTATACATTTTTTATATCTGCAAATGGGTTATCTGTAATTTCTTTTTTTGTATTGCTTGCTGAAAATACTATATATACACCGCTATCCGAAGCTCTACGCACTGACTCCGCAATAGATGTATAATTGTCATTGTTCATGCTTATTGATATGTTAATTACGTCTGCACCATTTTCAATCGCATAGTCTATGGCTTGAGCTACATTTTCTGCTTCAATATTGCCATCTTTATCAGCAACTTTTAAAGGAAATAATTTGATATGTTCATCAGTTTCAGATACTATAAGGTTATTGATAAACTTACCATGATAGAAGTTGTCGGTCATATCTTTTTCAGATGTAAAGTTATACCCACCAATAATTCTTTCATCGACTGATGTTTCATTGTCATTAATACCCGAATCGACTACGGCTATTGTTACGTCTTTCTTTTCATTTGACAGATGTTGACTGACGTATTTTCCAAGCTCTGTCTGCTTAGTTTTAACATTAGTTGTATCTTGTGGCTGATTGTTATTCTTAATGTATAAGAAAACAATTCCACTAAATACAAATACGGCGAGCAGTACCATAAGTACTGCCACCGTTATTTTTTTATTTTTAATAATCTCTTTGAATTTATCCAATCTGGATACCTGCCTTTCTTCTTTATACAAAGAATGACAGATAATAGAATACACATTATGTGATTATATGAATATAGATACTATATAAAAATTTTAGTCAAAGAACTGCTTACGACCCCAACAAATTGTATTGATGAATGAGTTACTTTCTTTATCATAATCACCCATTACATCAAAGAAGTACCTACCACCACGTTCATAGTCCATTTGATAAATGATACCATCTTTACTCTTAACGTATTTACCCCTTGACCATCTATTCATATTGATATCTTTATAAGTTGAATGTTCATCGGGTTCTAAATAATAAGTCTTAGTAATATCTTCCTTAGCTGGAGTGATATAACCTCTATTAGTATCATATGCTACACCGTCTACGATTACTGTTCCGATGTACTTCGTGTTAAGACGACAATCATATTCATCTCCCCAGTATCCACCAGAGAATAACCACTTAGTTCCATCTTCCTTTTCAGCTATTCCTGCGAAGTTTACATCTACTACACCGTTAGTTACTTTCCACCAACCGTAATCGTTTTCTGCCATATAGTTATATGATGTATCAACTTTTCCATCTACCATGTATAACCACTGACCGTCTACAAGCTCAAGCTTTCCTGTCTTAGCTTCTTCAGGTGTATTATTGCCTATATTGCTATTATCTGCATTGTTATTGTTATTACCTGCATTATCTGATGTATTATTATCTACATTAGATACTACATATCCACCTGCTACTTCATATGTTTTACCTGCATATTCATAGCTTCCCGTAAAGCCGAAGTCTACAGTTCCACCTGCTAACTTCCAACTTCCATACTTGTTTGAAGATATACCATTAAAGCCAAAATCTACTGCTCCGTTAGTTATCTTCCACCAACCGTAATTATTTTCTGCCATGCCATTATATGAGAAGTCAACTGTACCACCGCTTAAGTACCACCAACCATACTCATTTAACGCCATTCCATTAAAGCTAAAGTCAACAGCTCCATTAGTCACATACCACCAGCCGTATTCATTTTCTGCCATGCCTGTATATGTAAAGTCAAGACTTCCGTTGTTTACATACCACCAACCATATTGATTAAGTGCAAGTCCTGTGAAACTAAAGTCCACTGTCCCATTAGATACTTTCCACCAACCGAAGTCATTTAAGGCAAGTCCATCGTAGTTATAGTCGATGTTTCCATTGACATCGTAACAATGCCATGTGTCACCATCTAATCTTAATGAATATCCTGTGCTGTCTGTGTAAGACTGATGTTCAAAGGCATAGGCTGTTACAGTGCTTTCTGTTGCAACCGAGCCTGCCATTACACCTAAGGCTATTAATGTTGCTGCTGTTAAAGTTTTTACGGTTTTGAATAAATGTTTTCTTATCATAGTTTTCTCCTTACTCTGCACTAATTGTACATAATTTTTAATTTACACGACATTCGCCAACAACGAATATTGCGATACCTTATGGTTGTTACATTACCTAGTAAAAACAAAGTGGGAAATTTATTTAGACTTTTAAAAATTTTAGAGATAATACACTTTTTTAATTATTGCAATAATTTCACACAATTAAATATTATCATATTATATTTTTTTGTCAAATAAATATTATTTTATTGAATATGAAATATAATTAATTATAAAACATATTGCATAAAATAAAATAATATAATATTATATGTTAGTTGTTATTATAAAACTTTAATGACAATATATATGTACATATAGCTTAGCGGATAAAGCGTTCGCCTCCGGAGCGAAAGACCATGGGTTCAAATCCCATTATGTACATTTTTAATTAATAATTATTCGGGAATTTATAAATAACTTAAAACTATAAGATAAGATTAAGATATAAATTACATTGTTAGTATTCCATTTTTTCTTTCAAACATATAGACTCTATCTGATAATATTTCATCAACTGATAGATTATCTGTATTTACTTCATTAATCATACTCTCCAAATCAGACTTTTTATACCATTCTTTCTTTGGTAAGATTATCACTTCATGTATTGATGATGGAAGTATATACAAATCACTTTTAATTTCATTAGCAAACTTATCTAATACATTTTCATATAACATACAAGTTGCCCCATTTAGTCTGCTTTCATTAGTTAATATAAACATATCATTTTGTTTTAGTTCTTTTAATTCGGTTTGATTAAATTTTAATTTAAAATCGTCTTTAAATTTATCAATAACCATGTCGGTCATTGACTTAATTGAATATTTAAGAAGCTTCGGAGTGTTTTTTCTTGCTACTTTATAAATATAATCTTGCGTAATTTTCCAAGCCTTTATATGTTCATTGTATATAAGCGATATTACACTCATATCTTCAAATTGCTCTAATAAACAGTAATACACGACTGCCAAATCTAATATCTTCTTATGTGGTACTTTTTCAAGAAGTTTTTTATTACTCTCATAATTAATTACTTTATAAACAATTGTCTTTTTTATATTTTCAAAATCAAGAAAAAATTGAGAGTTGATACTTATTTGTCCTTTGTTATTATTGTAAAACTCGATTATATTATTAGAAACATCTTGTATACTCATACCATTTTCATATTCATTATAGAATGGATTAAGATATATATTCGGCGAAATGTTATCATCATCTCTCATAATTACAATACCGTCCATCTCACAGCCATTGTTTTTAATAACATGATTGATAAATAACTTTTCTTCTTTTTCAAGCCTTTTTTCAACTTCAAGCTTGACAGCTTCTACAAATTCAC
>URYE01000050.1 GCA_900551945.1 uncultured Eubacterium sp.
CCATTTAAAAGTTTTATAACAATTATTGTAATAGGAATATGTATTTTTATATTGGGGATGTATCTATATTTTACTAAAGCTAATAAGATTAAACATATATTGTCATATATATATTTATTTGCAGCTATTATAGATTTAATATGGTTATTCATTACCACTTGTTTATATATAATAGCAACTTGTGGTTTAGGAGCAGTAATGTTTATACCGGGAATTTTACAGATAAAAGCTGGTATTAATTTTGTTACAGCAACGAAGGTACAGAATGAAGCATAGAGCATTTCAATCGATAAGAATTACTATTTATATGGCAGTTGTTATTAATGGGATATTAGTTCAGTTTATTAATCCTTTTCGTTATTTATGTGATTATGAAGCAGATCATTGCATATTTTGTGGAATGAGAACAGCTATTAATTTAATAATTGCTAGAAAGTTTGATTTGGCATATAAAAGTAATAAATTAATTGTTTTGATTATTATTATGGCAGTAATAATGATTTTGGATGTTATACATATCTTATATTTTCGGATAAAGAATACAAAATTAACAGGTGGTTACAAAGAATTTAAAGATAAATACTAATTTGGAGGTACTTATTATGGCACTTATAAAATGTCCTGAATGTGGGAAAGAAATATCTGATAAAACAAAAAAATGTCCTGAATGTGGTTATCCTATTAAAAAACTAAATAAAAAATCTGGAACGAAAAGGAAAATAATAATTTCACTTATAATTGTAATAGGTATTATATTTATTATTTCTATAACAGTAATTATTATTAAATTATCAAATGGAAAATCAACACAACAAGTAGAACAGCAGACACAAACCGAAATAGTAACAGAAACACCATTGAATGATTATGAATATGCTGCTATTAATTTAGTAAATAAGCTGAAAGATAGGTTGAAAAATCCTGACAGCTTAAAAATATATTCGTTAAATGTAAGGCAATTTTATAAAGGTGAAACTACATATCATTTTTGTATTGATTATTCCGCACAAAATGGATTTGGTGGAAATAATAGAAAAACAGAGTATCTTGAAATTGGGATAAATGATGATTTAGATAAATATGCATTTGATTCAATGATTATGGCTATGGAACAAAGTAATTATACTAATAATTCTAATATATTGGATAAATCAATAGATATTGATAGAATAATGAATAATTTAGATAAAAGAAAATAAAAACTAAAATTAACTCAGTGTATAGAACAACCAACTATATGCTATTACAGAATATAACATACATATATTAGTTTAAACCACCCCCGACACTCCATATTATAATATCAAATAACTACATAAACAGCATAAAATAAGAGTGTAACCACATAACGGCTACACTCTTTTATAATATAATCTATTCTGTTATATGCTATATAATTATACTTCTATAAGTCTTTTAATAAGTCTATAAGGATATTGAGGGGCATTTTCTATATATTCATTTACACGCTCTGCAATCTCATTTATATTGTATTCTGATAAAACATACTCCCATCCGTAACCATAATCACATAATAATTGATATTCAAACATAATATATATACCTCTGCTTTCTTTAGATTTTTATATTCTGGGTGTAGGCTTGTTATTGTCTACACCCATTTTTTTACGCTTCTTTAATTCTTTTTATTGCTTCTGTCTGTACTTCAGTACTTCCATAATAGTTTCTTATATCATCCATTGATAAAGCTTTCTTACCCTTCTTTCTAAATGCTTCACTATGCCAATACCATTGTTTTTTCTTTGAAGCATATTTTAATCCGTATTGTTTTAACTCTTCTTTATGTGGGTATGTGTTACCAGATACCCATATCCAAGAGCCACATACCTCTATTGTTATATCTGATAAGTGTATTATATTTTGTAGTACTTCTCTTAACTTCTCATCCTCTTCAAAGTTATATTTCATATCATCATATGATGTTTTATTGTTTGTTTGCTCTGCGTTGCTTTCGTGCTTATCTTTTAATAATCTGAATAACTTATCATATTCAGCATTTATATCTTGTGTTGTTTCTGTAGAGCCTTGTGGGTTGTCTGGGTGATACTTCTTTAATAGTTCTTTGTATTGCTTTCTTAATTCTTCAAGTGTGTTTACATCTTTAAAATATGTCATATTATATAACCTCCTTAAAACTAATGTCTTATTGATTTGTTAATATTATAATACACGATAACGTGTACTTCAGCAATAGTAAAAGTACACGAAAAAATGTATAAAAATTGTTAAAGTTAACTATAACGTGTACAATATGCATAAATAAAAGTAAACGTATACGTGTATTTATATCGGTTTTGTCAATAGACAAAGTACACGATAAAATGTACAATACAATTACAAGGTAAGCAATTACTGATAACAAATATCAATATTTTAGGAGGTACAAGATTATGTGCAATATCAAAAACAAAACAGAGTTAGAAAAGAAGATTGAAGAAATAAGAAGGTACAAAGCTATGGCAGAAGAAGCAAGTAACATTGAAAAAGCTCTGGAAGCTGAGGTTATTTCTTATATGAATGAAAACAATTTAACAGAAGAGTTTACAGATTCAAGCAAAATCAGCTACAAAGAGCAAGAAAGAAGAACTTTAGACAAGAAGAGATTAACTGAAGACTTGGGCGACTTATCAGAATATGAAAAGGTTACAAGCTACAAAGTTTTACGCATTAAATAATTAACAATTATATCAAGGGTGAAGGGTGGAGCAATCCATCCGACACCCTAAAGAATAGGAGGGATTGACAATGAAAAAATACATGACTTATGAAGAACCATTACAAGGAAGAATTTTTACAGAAAAGCAGATGTACGAAGTATATAGAGATATGGCAGACAAAAAAGAATATCCAAATTTTGAATGTTGGTTTACAGACATGTTAAAAAGCGGAGTATTTGAGGAGGTGCAGGCATGAAAACACAGACAATTCAATTTGCAACAGTTACCAAAAACGGAGTAGTTCAGAAAGTTGGTAAAAGTACCATACTACAGCCTAAAACAAACTTTAAAGGCGGTTCTGTTAAGTGGTATGAGGATAAGAAAAAAGCAGATAAGTAACCACAATAAGGCAAGCGGTCAAGCCGTGGTATTCAATTACAACTTGCCAATCGGCAGTAATGCCACATAACAATAAATCAATATTTTAAGAAAGAAGAGGTGCTGATTATGGTAATACGTTACGCAAGTTACACAAATAGACAGTTAACAGAACAGGAGAAAAGGTTCGCAGAGGAACATCACAACTTAATGTATAGGTATATGAGAATACATGAGTTAGATTTTGAGGAATGGTATGACATTCTTATAATACCTTATTTACAGGCTGTTAAGAAGTATCACGAATACGAGAGGTTACAGCAGTACAAATTTGAACAGATATTTTTTAGAACGCTTGACAACGCAAGAAGCAATTATTGGAGAGATATGAACAGACAGAAAAGATGTCCTGAAGGTGGTGTATGGAGTTTGGATGCTATGTCATCTGAGAGTTGCAGGAATGGTGAGGAAGATGATAAGGATTCTTTTAACTGGGTAAAGGGAGTATCACCACAAGACTATCTGGAAGAAAGAGCAATAGATAATGTTATTATACAAAATCTGTTGGAAGAATTGAAGCAGTACAAAGCAAAAGAGATTGTAAATATGCTATTAGATGGAAAAAGCGGAGTGGAAATAAGGAAGAGATTGGAAATATCATCCAGTACATATTATAAGCTCATAGCAGAAATAAAGAGAGTTTTATTACAGAATGTCTAATCACTTAATAAATGGAAGGTTGTCAGCAGTTGGCAATCTTCCAGTATAAAAAGGAGCGTTTATATTATGGAAAGAATGTCAGATATAGAACGGAAATTTGCAGAGGAAAATCATAATCTTGTATACAGCTTTCTACATAGTAATAAGTATAACATAGAAGATTTTTACAGTATTGCTGTTATGGGATATTTAAAGGCAGTTCAAGCATATATAAAGGATGGAAATATTAAGGAAAATTACAGCTTTAGTTGCATTGCCTGGCTATATATGAAATCGGAAATAAAAGACTATTTCAAAGCGGAAAGCAGACAGAAACGAACAACGGAAAATATTATAAGTCTGGATGCAGTAGCAGATGAAGATGGAAAACAATTTGAAATAGTAGGCATTGGAACGATAGAACAGGATCAGATTGATGATGAATTTATAACGGAAATATTTATGAATCTGTCAGATGTTCAAAAGGCTATATTACAAATGAGAATAGCAGGATATAGCAATACAGATATATGCAGAATAAAGAAGATAGCCTCATCATCATTTTATGCGGAAATGAAAAAGATTAAGAAAGTAGCAAAAAATATATTGAATTAAGGGAATCGGAGGAAATACATATGTTTAATTTTAGAATAATTACAACAGCAGATGGAAATCAGATTATTGATAGAAAGCTTAAGACACCTTATGAATCATTAGATATATTCCAGTTTATGGAATACTTAGAGGCAGAAGAGAGCATGGAGCATATGGATATAATGGAAAATAAAGAAAGACAGATGGCAGAACGTAAAAGAAAGCTTGCAAGGAATCCGCTGTATAAATTGGCTTGTGTATTAGGATTATTTTAAAGGAAAGATGAAAGAAATATGTTAAAGTCAGAATTTTTTAATATGGGTCAGATAGTAGTTACAAAGTCAATTAATAGCTATATGGCAGCAGAGACAGTATTTGCAGGGGAGATAGCAGATGCACTAAAAAGATATGCTAATAAGGATTGGGGCAACTTAGATAGTGAAGATAAAAAGTTTAATGATAACGCACTTAATTATCCAGAAGATTTATACCTTTTAGCTGCTTACAATACTTCTAAGGGTAAAGTATGGATTATAACAAATAGAATATCAGAGACACCAGGAGATAATGCAACAACAGTTTGCTTCCCAGATGAACGATAAAAATAAGATATGAGGATAGCTTGAAATATAGCTATCCTCTGGAAAGATAAAGAGGTATAGATATGGCAATAGTAATAACAAATGGAAAATTATATATGTATTTAAATGAATATGGAAAACATAGAAAAACAGATGATATAACAAAGGCTATTCAGTATAAATCAAAATGTGAAGCTGTATCATATATGTATAAAGCACCTTCAAAAACAAAAGGATTTTATGTATATGATACAACGGATAATATAGTATTATGGGAACGCAAAAACGATGGTGCAGACAATATAAAAAGAAATAAAAACGGCAAGATTAAACGTAAAAAATATTCTAAGTCAGCACGTAAGTTAATATATAATAAAGCAAATGGTTGTTGTCAATTATGCGGTAGGAAAATAACGTTTGAACAAATGACAGTAGATCATATTATACCATTAGTTATGAATGGTGTAGATGATGTAAGCAATCTTCAATGTACATGCGAAGTTTGCAATAAGTTCAAAGGTGCAATACTTCCAGAAGATTTTTTTAATAGAATAACAACTATATTTATGTATCAAATGGATAAGAAGAATAAGCATAAATTGATATGGAAGATCACATATAATATATTAAAGCGGATGATATAATTTGAAAGATTAATTAAATGCAAAAATAATGTCAATGTGGTATACTATAATAAAATTAAGATATTGTCTTGATTCAATATAGGGAAAGTGAGGAAATGATGTTGGCACTTAAAGAAACGTTTAAGGCTATTACAGGAAATAAAAAAGTAACACAGCTTGAAATGGCTACAGCATTAGGAATCAGTAAGCAAAATTTTAGTAATAAGGTGCAACGAAATACATTCTCACCAGATGAATTAGTAAAGATAGCAGATATGTTAGATATGGAACTAGCATTTATAGATAAGAATGCAGAATTTAATGGTGAAAAATATGTAATAGAGCAAAACAAGGAAAATGAGAGCGAATAATGGCATATAAAGAAATAAAGATTTCTTATGAAGATTTAAAGGAGGTATGACCTATGACTGCATTAAGAAGAGAAGCTATTGAACTATTAGAGCAAGTACCAGAAGATAAGCTTGTATATGTTATTCAGATTTTAAGAGCTGTTAATGGCTTAATAGGTGTACCAGAAAAACAATGTACAAAGAAGGTTGATTTAGAACAGTTTGTTATGTCTGCGACAGAGCGTAGAAAAATGTAGATGAATATATGAGAGAAATGCGTGAGAATGATAGATTATAAAAAGATATTAGCTGTTATATAATTGATTAACTGAAATATAGAAAAGGAAAAGGACACTTGAAAAATCAAGCACCCTAGTGTATAATCTATTTGGAAAGGTTATCGGATGTGTTATCCGATTGCCCTCAGTTGAGTCTCTGAAATAGCATCTAACTTTAGACGGTTGGGATGCTATTTTTAATATATAGGATAAAAATAGAGATTTGATTATTAATATTTTACATATATGAGGAGAGTGGATGAACAAAAAAGAAGAGTTGTTAAAGGTTGGAGAATATAATTCAAAATTTAATGATATATTAGGAATTAATATACAAAAATTAGAAATATATAGATCAAAAGGTCTTCCGTCACATATAGTAAAAAGAAAACATTATAAATGCTTAAAGTATATTGATTATATACCTGATATTATTTCTGAACCAGATTATATAGGGGTTAATCCCAATGAGCAGGGAACGAGTATAGAACTTATAAAAAGATATGCTGATAATGTTATGATAGGAATTAAGTTAGATACGGAGGGAGAGTATCTTTATGTTTCAACTATGATAGATATACAGGAATCGAAGATTGAAAGACGTCTATATAGTGGTAGAATTAAAGAAATTTCCGTTGACAATAGTAATGAATAATGGTATATTATTAATGAGAAAAGAATAATATAGTAATGAACATAATTATTTTGAGGTCGGAAAAGGTTCCCGACACACTCTGAAAGGAGTACCTGAGATGATGGATACACCGCCCATCCAAGATAATTATGCTTTTATTATAAGCACCAACAGAGTAAAATCTGAAGGTGCTTATTTTTATGTCTACTATCTGTTATGTATATTCTCAACAGCCTTTTCAAGTTCCATAGTCTGCCATTTACTATGTGTAATTTGCTGCTTAAGTTCATTTAAGCGTTTATTGGTGTATTTATCCATCCAGTTTATAATACAAGCTGGCGTATATTTTTTTGGTATCTTTAGGAATAAATTAAATCCAGTTTCTTCTATATTATAGTGTATCTTATGTAACATATCTTTGAAGCGGTTCGGCTTCTTAATCAGAATATAAATATATTTCACCTCTTTCATAAAATTATTGGAGTAATTAAATACGAATGTCCTATATATAAAGTGTAAGGGAATTCTATTAAAAAGACAATGGATTTTTATAATATGACCTTATATGAAAACAAATGCTTTCGTGGAATGTAAATATCATATGGATTTACATAATTATGATAATGAAAAACATACATGAAAGTAGTTATGGATTTTGTGGAGGATTTATGGAAAACAAAATATTTGCCTATATGAGAATATCCACTAATCATAAGACGCAGAAAGTTGATAGGCAGCAACAAACAATCATAGAGTATTCTGTAAATAATGGATTCAAAGTTGATAAGTTCTTTTCAGATATTATTACCGGTGGAACTAAGGCAGAAAATAGACCAGGCTTTCTTGATATGAAAAATCAATTAAGAAGTGGTGACACAGTAATAGTATCTGATATAGACAGACTTGGTAGAAATGCGGATGATGTTATTGTTGAAATTAAAGACCTACAATCAAAAGGAATCAGAGTTGTAGCTTTAGATATTCCATTTCTCAATGATTGGCAGAAGATGAATGATGATAGTATGTCAAAGATGATTATTGATATTTTTGTTACATTGAAGGCTCATATAGCACAACAGGAAAAAGAAAAGATACATGACAGAGTAATGCAGGGCTTGAATACCGCTAAGAAAAAGGGCAAGAAGCTAGGCAGACCACAAACAGGTGTACCCAAAGAATTTATAAAAGAATATAAGAAATTCCAGACTGGTGAGTATGGAAATATGTCTGTGGTGCAGTTTACAAGATTACAGGGTATTGCAGTAAGTACATTCTATAAATATGTAGGTTTACTTAAAGAAATATAGAAAATTTGAGAGGAGAAATCTAAATATGCGTATTAATGTAGAAACTAAATATGATATAGGGCAGGAAGTATACAGGATTGGCAAGGCAAGAAAAGAAGAGATTTGTTCAGCTTGTAATGGTGAAGGATATATCAAAATAAATAATAATGTATTCTCATGTAATACTTGTAGCACAACTGGGAAAATATATGGAGAACATGAGCAATATCAGATAGTGGGAAAAGATACCATAAAAAATATTAGTGTAGTGAATTATTTATATAATGGAACGAGGGTTAGGTATGGATTTGATATGGGAATCACATTTACAGAAAATAGACTTTTTGAGACACAAGAGGCGGCAGAAGAAAAATGTAAGGAATTAAATGGTGAAAATATATGACAGATAAGCAATATGCAGTATATATGTTTTTAATAAAATATATTAAAGAAAATGGATATCCACCAACCTTAGAAGAGATATCGGATGGAGTAGGCGTAAAAGCAATGTCAACTATAAGTATAAGATTGATGGAGCTACAGGAAGATGGGTGGATTGAAGTTAAAATATCATCACCAAGAGCAATTAAAGTTGTAGGATATAAGTTTGTAGAAGTATAAGGAGAGAAGCTATGATAAAGGATGATATGCAGCATACATTTAATACAGGTGTACAGCTTGGTATAAGTATAATTGAAAGAAAAATAGTATATGCTAGTGAGCATAATAAACCAATAGAGATAGATGGTAAGGTATACTGGATTGAAAGTGATATCCAGCACCTTAGAAAAATTATGGATAGAGTAGAGGTGTAATATATATGAATGTTATAGATGCAAGAGATATTTTTAATAAGAAAAAATTAAACAGAAAGATATTGAAGATAAGCAAAGTATAATGAATATAGAAAATGCTACTATAGAAAAACTGCGTTTATATTTGCATGACGAGGACTTTACAGAACATCAGATTGATATAGTAGTGGATCTATATAAATTGTTTACTATGAAGTAGCATATTTTACAAGATTATGTTATATTAATATAGTATCAACAGAAGTAATTCTGTTTTGATATAGAGGAAAACCTCTTAAAAAAATATTGATTTGTTGTTGAAGGGCGGTACTGTTTAGGCAGTATTGTCTTTCTGCATATATGGAGTTCGTTAGTTGGTTCGGTTAGAATATTTATGTTTTCAATGGTACAGATGGAATCGTAGAGTATTCTGGTAAGATTTTTTGATAATGTCGTTATTATTTTAAATTTACTGTAAAATAGTGTGTTTTTATATGATGAATATAGGAAAAATGACGTTTGTTCGGTGACTTAAAAAGTGTATGTCGTGTGAAGGAAAGATATGATATATTTAATATTTGTCAGCGTGGGATTGGGAATCCTAATCCTATAAAGCTTGGTAGATGTATTAAGGAACTTGAAAGGATTTATGGAATTCAGCATGGAGCAACTTCATTTCAAGGAAATCAGCATAATGAGGTGTCTCCGAAAATTTCGGAATCACCAAATCAGGAACAGTTGGCAGAAATGATTGGAATTTCAGTAGATACTCTTAATAACTACAAAAAACTTACTGAACTTATTCCTGAATTAGAAGATTTGGTTGATGCGGTATTCTTGCACCTACTACTGCTCTTGCTATATTTTCAAACAGCAAAAAAGCGTACCATAAATTTTATGATACGCAATAAATTTATTCATATAAATCTATATTATTAGATTCATCATCTTTTGAATATTTTTCGACAAGAGATTTTAATTCTTTCAAAAATTCAGTTTTTTTGTCTTTATCCTTTTTTTCAAGCTTAGTTATATCAATGGACATATATGCAAAACTAAATCCAGGATCTACAGATAAATTATTACGAATTTGTTTAATTTTTCTCTTGCCATAGTCTTTAGTTACAACAGTTATAACCTTTAAACCAGTAACAATTTCTTTAAAAGCATCGGTGGTGTCAGGTTCTAAACCATTGAATAATTCAGCAATTTCATTAGGAGTAACAATAGTTACACTACGCCTTGGTAAGATATGATAAGCTTTTAATTCATTAAAAGCAACATCACGTGAATTTTTTTCCCCACCGCATTTATACATAGAATATAAAATAGCTTCCATAATTATTCTATGAACAGTTGTTATTTTACCATTTAAAAGATCTTCGATATAAGATGAAGGAACGTCTAATTTAATAGTAATGTTATCAATGTTATTATCTTTGTCATACCAAATATTTTTTGGATGTTTTGAATAATCTGGAATATCGGATATATCAGAATTACTATTTATTACATCTGCAATTTGTGGTATTGACAAATTATGCTTTGAAATATATTGTCTCATATTATCTATAAGATTAGAAGGAACAGTATGCTCATATACCAAATCATCTATATTAGTGAGAATGATTTTAGATTCATTTGAGAAATCTCTGTAATTTTGAGATAATTTATTTAAAAATAATTTAAATCCATCTTTATTTCCTGATATATAATTGCATAAGTCAATAAGAAAATTACTATCAATTTTTTTTATATCTCCATTTTCAAGTTTAGAAATATATGAAGCTGCCTTATTATATTTTTCTGTAATACTTTTTGCAGTAACTTTATTTTCTATTCTAAAATTTTTTAACGTCATTCCGATATCTGGCGTAAGCGGTATAGTCTTCAAAGTAAAAATATCACTCATTTATAATCACCTCTTTATTTATTTCTTTAATATTCTACTATAAATAGTAGAAGCGGTCAAATAAAACCGAAATAATATATGAAAATAATTTTTACTCTAAAAAATAAAAAAAGGAAAAAATTACCGTAAACTGTTGACAATGAAAAAACATAATGTTATTATACATTCATAAAGAAAAAAAAGAAGCAACTATTTGGCGATAGTCACTTCTTGAAAAATCTTCATAAAGAGTATTGGCGTACTCAATATGATATGTAATTGGTACAGACTTTAACATCTGCCATATATAATTTATCAGTTCGTATTATAGCAGATGATATTAAGAAATTCAACTATCATTTTTTAAGTCGCTGGGTATTTTCACCCAATAATTCCAATTATAAAAAAGTAACAAAAATAATGGAGTATTCGAGCAGCCGTGTCCTATATATATAATAGAACAAAAGTTCGATAACAGGAGAGTGATGTAATATATGATTTTAATTTTATGATAACTGAATAGAGAATGATTATTTAGGCAGTTAAAAGAGCCTTTTATTTTTTCAATATGTATGAACAGATAACTCATATAAATTCACATATATTGTCAAGAAAAAATACAATTAAATATAAGGAAAGGATACGTCTATATGGAATTAGATAGGTTCGATTATGTGATTCTAAAGTTGTTGAATAAGCAGCACTGTACAAGTTGCTTTGAGAGTATGTCTATACAAGAAATAATCTCTATAACAGGAACAACAAGAGTTACTACATATCGTAAGATTAGAAAACTTATTGAGCAAGGCTATGTTAATAAAGGATGTAAGACATGGAATGCTGACACCTATTATTTAACAGATAAAAGCCTTATGTTACTTGAAAGTATAAGGAAGGGGAACATTGAAAATGATTAAAAATAATGTAGCAGTAGTCACTGCAGGGCTTTGTGGTAATAACAATGGATATAGATTTCAGCAGAAAAATTATAATTCACTTCTTATTAATGGTTCTGTGCAGGATAATAAAGCAATACCAGAAGCAAAGAACATATTAGTATTAGAAGGGTACGATGGTCTGGGAGGTGATAGGTCACTTGCCTACGAAGCATTGAAGAATAACAAAGAAATTATTAAAAAGATACAGGATATAAAAGAAAAGGTTATTTTGTTCATTGCTTCTGGTGGAGGAACTACAGGTTCAGCGTGTATACCTTTACTAGCTGATATAGCTTGTCAATTAAAAGATAAGATTGTGTGTGCAGTATTGGTTATGCCAAGGAGAGATGAGCCGATTCAGAAAAGATTAAATGCATACAATACAGCCAAAGAATTAATGGAAATAGATGAAATGGGGGCAATATTCCTTGTGAATAATGAATATAGTACTGACTTAGATAAGATTAATTTCCATTTAGTAAATATGTTAGATGCTTTCTTTACTGATAATTCTACATCAAGTGCATCAAACTTTGATGATTCAGAAAAATATAAAATGTTGTCAGATCATGGCTGCTTTTATATTGCTATGCGTTGTGATAAGCCAGATTCAACAGAAAAAGTAACAACGCAGGATATGATAAATGCACTTACAGCAAAAAATATATTTCTACCTTTTAATAATGATGGTGTAGTTACACATATAGGAATTATAAATCAGAAAGGTAATCATGTTAATGAACAGGAAATTATTAAGGCAGTAGGTAATCCAGAAAATATATTTATAGGTAATAATGGTACAGCCAATATAGTGTGTGTGTCTGGTTGTAGTTTTCCAGTTGAGTATATAAGCAGTCTTGGAAAAAAGGCATTAAGTGAACAGAAAGAGAGAATTAGTAAAAGGAAGTCTTTAAGTTTGCTTGATGATTTGGAAGAGATAGAAGAAGAGATACCAGTACAGACAAGTAAAATAAATAAGCGTAGAAAAATAAGCTTAGACCTTATGCGTGAATTAGATTAGTTAGTGAACAGAAATGAACAATAAAGTTGTTAATAAGTAATGATGAGATAACACCTATACATAAGGAAGGAACAGGTTTAATAATATGGAACTTAAAGAGTTAGGGCAGTTATTGAAAGAATATAATAGTAGGGTTTATAGAATAAGAAGACTTACTATGGCAAAGAAGTTTTTAAAGTTAGATGGTGACAAGCTATCACAGGTCTTAGAGTTTAAAGACGGACAGCGTATTGAAGTTCCATTGAATATGGATGGCAGCATTCGTTGGTATAAAGACAAGATGAAAAACAATGATAAAAAGTAGCGTTGAATAAGAGAATTAATAAGAGAGGGTTAATCAGTTCGATTAATAATGAATATTACAAGCAAGGTGCTTAATTCGCCTATCTAATAAACGGAGGATTATATATGTATAAGTTTTTAAGAATTTATGATGTAAAAACAAAAGGTAATGAGGTATTAGCTGCTAGATATGAAGTGTTAAGTGAATTTGAAGAGTTTAATTATGATGAATTAATGGAACAACAACTTATAAATATATGTAAGAGTAAGAATATGCCTGATATTAATGAAGGTTGTATATATTCAGTTGTTAAATATGAAAATGATATTCCAGTAGCAGATGAAGCCCAGCTTTTCTATCATACAGATAATAATAGTGAGTCTTCCTTAGATATAGCAGATTGGGATGCAAGAATTATTATAGGTGTAGCATTAGGATGCGATTTATCAATAAGTAAAAATTCTACATTAAATAATAATGTACATAATGATAAATTGGAGAATAGCTATGAAGAATATAGAAAACTATATGATGAATATTCACATAAAGTAAAATATCCTGAATATGGTGAATGGTGCAAGGAAAGTGTTGTTAAAATTATTAAGGAGCAAGGTATAAGCGACAATGAAGAATATCTTATAACAAAGGTATTCAACCCTAATAGTGACTTGTACGAGTGCTTAGATGGTAATGATCCAGAATATGTTTTAGCTTGGATTAACTCTAAACCACAATATAGAGAAAGCCTGTTTAATACTATATATGATGGATTTTATGATGTTTATGCGGATAAGTATGAGGCTATGAATAAAGAACTAGCTAATATGGAATATGAATGTTGTACAGGCAAAGATATTCTTGCTGAACTTATAGGAAAAAATGACAATTCTAATATTGATTTATTCTATAAAGCACTTGAAGAAATTGGTGTAAATGGATTTAAAGAATTTATTTTGCAGTTAGTACAGAAGCAGTAAATAGGTCTTATTTTTACGGACCATATGAAAAAGGCTTTAAAATAGGCATAACAAGATGTAATTAATCTATTTTCATAACAGAGAATAGTATTAATAAATGGAAGTCCTGACAGACATAAGCTTCTGTCACATTAAAAACATAGAGGTGTATGGCGAAATGCTGTATACCCAATAAATGAAACAGAGAATGCATAGATATGTTTGCGGTGAAAGTAGCAAGCTAACTATTGGTGTAAATAGTAAATCTTCTTTCTTAAATTTTATAGTAGCAAATATCAGTGATGATGCTGGTAAATTGAAGAGTACGGAATAACAGGCATAGTGTCAGAAATGGCATTATGCCTATAACTGATTAGATAGGAGGCAAAGAAGTATTGCAAAGAACGATTGACAGTAAGCCAGTATATAACTATGACATAGAACAGTGCAATAGACTATTTAAGAAGGGTATAGTCCCTATAGGAGTAGGAACTAATAATAATTCAGGTAGTGTATTTGTAGTATTCAGGGCAAACAGGAAGTACTTTGACACAATAAAGTTATTAGAGTATGAAGATACACAAAGTGTTGAGAAAAACCGTATCTGAAAATACGACATTTTGATGACATTTACACTATAGTGCAACACTGAAAATACGACATAAAAATGTCGTAACTTAGAGTCATATAAGTAATATAAAATAAATAAGTAATATAAAAGATAATTAACGTACTGCTTTGCAGTACTCTGTAATAAATTCTTTTATTGTTTAATGATTGATTATTTAATATTGTATTTTAATGTTAAAGGAGAAAATATTTGGAGATTTATTTAAACAACGATATTATAGATGATATGCAAATATCAGATGAAGAATTATGTGTATACATTGCTTTAAAATCCATTTATCAATCAAGTAGGAATAAGCAGTATATTACATACAATATGATATTATATGAATTAGTTGGAAATTTTAGCTTTAAGCGTTCTCTTTATAAAAAAGTCAAGTCTGCTTTTGAATCCATTGTTAATAAAAACTTAATATTGATTGATGATAAAGTTTCTGCTAGTGAATTTATAGTTAATCTCAGTGGCTTATATTTTACTTCGGATTTTACTACTGGCAAAGGTAAGTATTATACGATTGTATATAGTGATGAAGTTCAAGCTATTTTAAATCTTGATAATAAGATAGATAAATTAAAGTTGCTTAGATATTTTGTTGTATGTATGAGAACTATTAATAAGACAAAAGGCATATATAAAGACACATTTACCGCAAAAATAGATTATGTTGGGTTTATGTCACAGGAGTATTTATGTCAAAAAAGTAGGATAGATGGAAATACATTATTGAATTATAACAAGATTCTAGTTTCCAATAAGTTGCTTTATGTGTATAAGCACACTGAGCTGAAAAGAGATATTAACACAGGACAATTTAAAAGCTTTTCTAATCATTATGGCAGATATAAAGATAAGGAAGATATTATTATTTTTGCCAAGAATTATGAGAAAACATGTGGAATAACTGAAAAGATAGTTCAATCAGAAAAAGCTAATGTTAAGCGTAGTATATCCGCAAAATACAATAATTTACGTTGGCATTTTGATAGATATTCAAAACAATATTCTAATAATGAACTGATTGAAATATATAAGCAGATTCATCATGATAATGAACTTATCAATAAGGAATTAGAAGGTGCAGTTCCAGGATCTGATTATCAAAAGAAACTAATGAAAAAGCTTAGAGATGAAGAAATATTTAATGATATTCCTTGTATAGTTGATTATATAGAAAAAAGTACAGCTATTATATCAAGAAATAATAACTATAATGAAGACATTTGGGGTGAGCCTGATGCAGTAGATATGTGAAGGAGATTTTAATAATGTCAAATAAGATAATAAAGTTTAATACAAAAGTGATTCGTAATAATAATGTATATCTGAAGGTATCAGATGTTGCAAAAGTATTTAATATGAAAGTGGTGGATTTTAAACAATCACATTCTGAATGTATTGAGAAGATACCTTCCTGTGGTGATTGTATTTTAGAAACAGAATTCAATAAGCTATTATCATATGATTCTACTGCTATGGAAAAACAAGGACAGTTAGAGATTACTAAAGTAGAATCACTAAGAGCAAAAACAGATTCTGTCATAAGTTTTCAGCCATTAAAGATGCTGCTTGGAAGAAGTATGTTGCAGCAACTAGCATATATGAAAGGCTGTAAGTCTATTGAGGAATATATAACAACATATGAGTTACCAGAAGAGATAAATAAAGCACCTAAGGAATTGATGCAAAATTCTGAAAGAAATACCGGATATATTAAAATGGTTGATTATACATTTCATAAGACAGATGAGTTTGATATAGAAAAGATAAGGTCATTTGGATTAGATGTGCAGGTGCTTACAGCTATTAAGTGTGATGGTAGGATGAACTTAGATGTATTTGTTGTTGGTAAGGGAATATTCTATGGAATAACAAATTATGGAGATTATGAACAATGGGACAATCTATATACAGATAGTAATGGAGATTTAATACTACCATATTGTGACTTTGATTCTAACAGTCCAGAAGAGATAGAGATTAATCTTTCTCAGAGTGGAATAGATAGAGATTTTCAAGAGTATACAGTCATTGAAAATATGCGATGGTGCATTGAGAATCTTCCAGTTACAGAAATAGAAGATTATGAATATGATGTAATTGGTTGTGACTTGGAAACAATTAAATTTTCAGTATCTATAGAGCTTCTTATTAAAATGATAAGACTAGATGCGGTCAGTACATTATTTATTGATAAGGTTGTTGATGTTGAAAATGAATATTACTTGACTGATGTAAAAGATATGAAAGTATTTTCAGAGTAAAAGGAGATTATATATTATGAATGAATTAAAATATAATGATGATTTAGAACTAAAGATAATAGAAAACAGAATACTCAAGTTTAAAAATGCAGCGGCTCAAAATCTAATACAGCTTGGTAATGAATTAAATAAAGCAAAGGAAAAAGTACCACATGGAGAGTGGGGAACTTGGTTAAGAAAAAGAGTGCAGTTTTCTCAACGAACAGCCAATATTTATATGAGAATAGCCAAGGAGTTCGGTTCAAATTCGCAGGCGGTTTCCAATTTAGAAATTACAAAGTTAGGATTGTTATTAGATGTACCAGAAGAAAAGAGGACTAGCTTTATTGAGGAACATAATGTAAGAGAGATGTCAACCAGAGAGTTAAAAGCAGCCATTAGAAATAACACTGTGGAATATAATAAGTCAGATAGCGTTATTGATTATGTAAGAGATAGTGCGAATATTGAGATAGATGTTGATTGTTTAAAAGAATTACCAGAACATAACAAATACTTCTTTAAAAGAACAGGAAAAGATTGGATAACATTTCTTAATTCTGTGGATAAATATGGAGTATATGAGCCTATTATAATTGCAAGAGATAATACAATTATTTCAGGACATGAAAGAGTTAGAGCTTGTAAGGACTTAGGTATTAAAAAGATAAGAGCTTATTATGCTTATCAGTCAAGAGAAAAAAGAGAAGATGTTAAGGATGATGATGAATTAAAATTAAAATTATTTATCCTATCAAATTACAAACCAAGATGTGTAGATTGGTATATTGCACAATTCTGGATGGATGAGCTATTTAATACTTCATATGGAGATTGTAGTGGTGATATAACACATTATCTTACTAATGATGTGATTGAAAACCTGAATCATAATAGAGATGTTATGCAGGAAATGAAAACAGTAATAGAGAAGTATAAAAATGATGAAATTACTGAATCAGAAATGGATGCGGAAATTACAGTATTACATGAACAATATGTATAAAGGTAAGGTGATAATAATAACAAATATAACACATATAAAATTTATAAAAGTATTAGATAAGTTATATAGAGTAACAGATATATCATTATCAGAAATGAGCATAAGTGCATCTGAATGTGAAAGTGTAACGCCAGCGGCTTCGAAAGAAGTATTTTTGCTTGAAGAGTTGCAGGAATTTCATATTACTCTGTATAACAAACACGAAAAGCCCAATATTACGGACTTTTCAGAGTGGAAAGAGCAGCATAATTACCAATGAAATCGACATTTCTTTATAGTGTATATGTCATTATATATACAGGGATAAATTACATAAAATGGTATCAAATACGGGTGATATTGTTTTAGATAGTAAATTGTGTGTCTGGCAGATAAAAGTGTCTGTTTGGTCTGTCAGAAACGATTTACTCCTTGTATGGGAAGGTAATTATGATGTGCGTACATTGAAAAAAGTTTTTATTGGTTTTATATTAATATAAAGAGAGGAGTTTGTATAATGAAGAAATTATCAGAATTTTTAAAGGTATTATTAACATCAACTATTATTTTATTAGGGGTTTTATTAATTTATCAACATAATTGTATTTTTGGAGTGGTGCTTTTGGTTTATGGTGCATTATTTCAATTTTTAAGCAAATTAATAAAAAACAAAGATCAGAAATTTAATGCAGATAGAGAACTAATTGCTTTATTGAGTTTACCATTTTGTCTTATAATTGTTATGGTGTTTATAAAATATTTTAATGCTAATAATGATGAAGATATTAAGTTATTAACACAAGTAATTATCTATTTAGATTATACATTAATATTATTTTTGTTTAAAAATGAAAATAGAAATAAAATGTATATTACTTTCGGATTATTTTATATAATATGTGTAATATTATCATATATAAAAGATTATATGAGTTGTAACGATTGTGTAATATTGGTTAATACATTAAATGAAATCTCAGATTACAATCAAATAAAAAATACTTTACTTTTTTTAATAGAAGCAATTGTCATGCCGTTAAAAGAATCTGTTCTTACATATATTATATTTGATACAATATTTAGTAATAGCGATAAAAGTAAAAAAGATATAGAAATTAGTGATGAGAAAGTAAATAAAGAAATATGTGAGGAAAATAAAATAAATACTCAAGACAATAAAACTGAGAAGTTTCAAGTTGAAGTTGTAGATACTGCAACTTATGAGAAATATAATTATGACATAATTATAAAGAAAAAAGGTTAAGTATTTTCCAATCATCAAATATAAAGTAGGTTGTGCATTTTGTCTAAAATCATAACAAGGGTAGAGAATATTATAAATAGATACATATTACAACGAAAGGCGGTAGAGTATTATAGCAATTAATTACACAAAGGATTGTAATGCAATTTACATTCATTCAGTAGAAGCTAGTAGCTTATTTTTACAAGAGGTAGCAGATAAGAATAAGGACAAAAAAGTTATGTGTAAGTTTAGTGATTGGTCTGAATTTAAGCTGACACATAAAAAGTCTGTTATATCTGATAGTTTGTTTTTAAGGTTTATGAACAGTAGTATTACAAGAGAAAAAAGACAGAATGTAGATTATTGTAAGGATTTTATAGTTGTAAAGTTCCAATACAATACAAAATATAAGATAGTAGATAGTGAAAATAATACTGAATCTCAGGAAGTTCAGTTAAATAAGAATGACCTTAGAAACAAGTATTATAAAGATGGCGTATCTTACAGCTATTACAAAAAAGATAAAAGTGGAAACGTAAAGAGTGTAAAGACAATAAAGTATAAAATGCTGTATAGGACACCAGGAAAAGCTAAAAAGGGTGAATGTACATTTATAAGAGAAGAGTTATTTGATAAAGCTATTAATTATCTCACTATGGGATTATATGCAATTATGGATAAAGAATCTAAAGCTGATCCAGAGAAGGTATTTAAGCTAGTGGAGTTATGTGCCTATGATACATTAACAACAGCTACTGCAAAAGGATTTATGAATATACCATTGGATAACATACTTGTAGTGCAGGATGAAGATGTATATTCAGATAAAATGAAGGCAGCCGTTGTAGGTCTTAAAGATGTTGAGATAATAAAACAATTAGATGAGTATGTTGTCGATTTCGATAATCCTAAAGTGGAAAAAATTCTTAATAAAAAGGGATATACATTTTGTAGTGATAAGTCTGATAAATATACTTTTATAGCAGAAAAATCTAAGAAGGCATTAAAAGAGCATGGCATAAGAATAAATGGTGGATATCCAGGCGAACATAAAACAACAGAGAAAAAATATTCTGAGAAGCAATGTAGCGTGAAATATACAGAAGAGAACATAAAAAACATACTCTGGGATGGAATGGGTCTTGTGGATGATTCTATTTTTCCAGATGGATATGTTGGCTTTGTATATCTTAGGTCACACTTTTTTAAAAGCTGTTTGTTCAGAGGAAGTATACAGCAGTTCTTTAAAGATTATTGTGAGCAGCAGGGCATAAATTATGATACAGCATATATAGGTGATGATACGGATTTATTTGGTCGCAGAATGAAATTATCAGATATAAAGATGGTAATTACAAACAATTCTATTAAATGGATTAAGTTCATAGATATGATGGGTGGTACATATAAAAAAGCATTTAAGTACTACAATAGGATTATGAAGCAGTATGGTAATTGCTTTGCAATCGTAAAGTCGGCACATGAAAGTAAGCTGG
>URYE01000051.1 GCA_900551945.1 uncultured Eubacterium sp.
TCATTTGATTAATCCCCTGTTTTTTCGCTCCATTTTTCTTCCTGCTAAAAAAAGAAATGCAAACATAAGGAAATGCCTTGTAAAATGAATTAATCAATACTATAATATTATTAATCAAAAATGTACTAAGATTAATACGCAGCTATTAATTAAAATAAATCAAATTGAAGAATTAGTATCTAATGTAGAAGAATTTGCAGATAGTATTCCTAAGGTATTTAAGCAAAAGCTTGAAGAAAGATTAAAAGATTTATTAGGAAATGTTGAAGTAGATGAAAATAGAATTGCTACAGAAGTTATTATTTATGCAGATAAAATATGTGTTGATGAAGAAACTGTAAGACTTAGAAGTCACATTGACCATGCAAAGAAATGTCTTTTTGAAGAAGGTGGAATTGGTCGTAAGCTTGATTTTATAGCGCAGGAAATGAATAGAGAGGCCAATACTATTTTATCAAAGGCAAATGATATTGATATATCTAATAAAGCTATTGAATTAAAGACTGAAATAGAAAAAGTAAGAGAACAAATACAAAACATAGAATAAATTTAAAACTCTAGTAAATAAATAGCTTGATTGTTTTGGCAAATATATGTATAATATAATATACGTTTAAGATATATTATATTGCCTATTTGTAGGTAACAGAGGTGTAGTGATATGAATAAAAGAGGATTATTGCTTGTTGTTTCAGGATTTTCCGGAGCTGGAAAAGGAACAGTAATGAAAAAACTTATGGAAATGTATGATGATTATGCGTTATCTATATCGGCTACAACACGTTTGCCAAGAAGCGGTGAAGTTGACGGAAGAGAGTATTTTTTTAAGACTGTAGAACAATTTAAGCAGATGATTGATGAAGACAAGCTTATAGAGTATGCCCAGTATGTAGGTAATTATTATGGAACACCTAAGGAATATGTTGAAAGTCAGTTAGAAGCTGGCAAAAATGTTATTCTTGAGATTGAGATACAAGGCGCTCTTAATATTAAGAAGATTTATCCTGAGGCAGTTTTGATGTTTATTATGCCACCTAATGTACAAGAGCTTGAAGAAAGATTAAAGGGCAGAGGAACAGAAGACGAAGCAACAGTTAAAGCTCGTCTTATGAGAGCTTGTGAAGAAGCAAAGGGAGTTGAGTCTTATAACTACATAGTTATTAATGATAGCATTGAAAAATGTGTTGAAAGAATTAATAATATTGTTATAAGTGAAAAGAGCAAGGCTTCTAATAATTTAGATTTAATTAATAATATAAGAAGAGAATTAAAGAGTTTGGAAGGAGAAAATTAAATGATACATCCATCGTATTCAGAATTAATGGCAGTTGTTAATAGTGAGGTAAAAGAGGGCGAAGAACCTATCGTAGAAAGTAGATATTCAATTGTTAAAGCAACAGCACAAAGAGCTAAACAGATTATAGACGCAAGACATATTCAAGAAAAGATTGAAAAATCTCCTGATGTGGAAAAAGAAGGTGCAGCAGTTATTACACCAGATGAACAAAGACGTCTTAGAATAGGTGAACCAATGTTAGTTAATGTTGATAATGTTAAGCCTTTATCAATTGCAGTAGAAGAAATTAATGAACAGCTCGTTAAGATTCTTCCATCTGACAAGGTTGAAGAAGAATAAAATAAGATTGACGACTTTCGTAATAATTTGAGAAACGTGCAGAGTATGTTTTTCATAGTTGTTTATGATAATGATTGGTTAGTATTCAAAAAGGACTTTCACATTAAATAATTGATATGGGATATAAGATTGTATTTAACACTATTAAGTAAGTTCTTTGCTTCTATTAAAAGAAGCAATAAGTGTGGGTTTACTTGATTAGTAATCTATATTTTGTATGGATTAAATTAATGTGACAGTCCTTTTTGTGTTTTTATGTTTATAGGTTAGCGTTAATATTTTTGAGTGAAAGGAAGATAAAATTAAAATGAGTGGAAAATATAACGAAAAAGATAAATCTATTTCATGTAGTGTGTGTAATTTGTGTGGTGCATGTGATTATATAGATGTTCCTTATGAAAAAGAATTGTCAGAAAAGACGAAGTATATTAATAAGCTTTTTAAAGGGATATGTACATTTGACAAGGTAAACGGAATGTTTAGACCCGTCTTTTATAGAAATAAAGTACACGCAGTTGTTGGTATGTCTAGGGATAAGTCAATTATTACAGGAACATATAGTGAGGGAACACATAATATTATAGCTGTTGATGAGTGTATGATAGAAGATAATAAAGCTGATGAAATTATTGCGACACTTAAAAAGTTATTTAAGTCATTTAAGTATGTTCCTTACAATGAAGATACAAAAAAAGGTTTTATAAGACATATATTAATTAGGAGAGGCTTCTCAACTAAAGAAATAATGGTAGTGCTTATAACATCAGATATTAAGTTTCCTTCAAAGAATAATTTTATCAAGGCGTTGTTAGAAGCACATCCTGATATTACAACGATTATTCAAAATGTAAATGGAATGTCTACAAGTATGGTGCTTGGAAAGAGAAGTAAGACTTTGTATGGTAAGGGATATATAGAAGATGTACTTTGTGGTTGCCGTTTTAGAATAAGTGCAGAATCATTTTATCAGATTAATCCAGTTCAGACAGAGAAGCTCTATAAAGCAGGTGTTCAGATGGCAAATATTACTAACAAAGATACAGTTATTGATGCTTACTGTGGAATAGGTACAATTGGAATATCTGTTGCTTCTCATGCGGGTAAAGTAATAGGTGTTGAACTTAATGAGCAGGCAGTTAATGACGCACAAGTTAATGCTAAGATTAATAATATTAAAAATATAGAATTTGTCAATGGTGACGCAGGTGAATTTCTTGTGGATTATGCCCAAAGCAAGAAAAGAGCAGATGTTGTAATCATGGACCCGCCTAGAAGCGGTTCAACACCAGATTTTATAAAGTCAGTGTTTAAGTTAAAGCCTAGAAAAGTAGTATATATATCATGCGACCCATCAACACAGGTTAGAGATGTTAAGATGTTTATGAAAGGTGGATATAAGGTTAAGGAGTGTAGGGCGTTTGATTTATTTCCTCACACACGCCATATTGAAAGTATTGTTTGTTTAGAAAAAGAATGTAAATAAAAGTGTAATATATAAAATATTGGTATGATTAGTGGGTGGAATGTGTTTTAATAAGATAATTATATAATGTTAATAGATAGTTAATAAGCCTATATGAGTTGTGAAAAATTCATATAGGCTTATTTTTGTGTTTGGATACATCTTATGTTGAAGTTTAACAGAGAACGATTATAGCTTTTTAAGGTACGATTTGGGGTTTCAATACATCTTATGTTGTTGTTTAACATACGGACATAAGAGTTACACAACGTATTGTTAAGGGTTTCAATACATCTTATGTTGTTGTTTAACATGGTGTTGATATATATGCCTTCTATGTACTGCAGTTTCAATACATCTTATGTTGTTGTTTAACGACACCATCGACAGGTTACTGTATATTGTTGTTTGGGTTTCAATACATCTTATGTTGTTGTTTAACATTATGTTAGGCAAATATTATACCGTTTTGCAACGTTTCAATACATCTTATGTTGTTGTTTAACAGAATTGTATCGAGCATTGCCACAAAATAAACAATAGTTTCAATACATCTTATGTTGTTGTTTAACGGTGTCGTCTGTACTCTCAATAGTAATTGGAATTCGTTTCAATACATCTTATGTTGTTGTTTAACGGAAGAATAGCAACCTTAGAAACTAATAGCCTTACTGCGTTTCAATACATCTTATGTTGTTGTTTAACATACGGCCAGCGCGGTTGCTGAAGCTGCCGCTACTGGTTTCAATACATCTTATGTTGTTGTTTAACTACCACTGCCTGGTTCGACTGCATCATGGAGTTTCGTTTCAATACATCTTATGTTGTTGTTTAACCTTACCCAATAATCAACCCCTGTGTGTGTCTGTCTGTTTCAATACATCTTATGTTGTTGTTTAACCGGAAGAATTAGAAAATGCAGCATATAATTTTGTGTTTCAATACATCTTATGTTGTTGTTTAATTTGTTTAAATAGTTTCCGTCCCCTAACGGGGAATTGTTTCAATACATCTTATGTTGTTGTTTAACCTAATTCAGCTTTTGCAAGGTCTACCATTTCTTTTGTTTCAATACATCTTATGTTGTTGTTTAACTAATAGTTCCTGCTTTAATAGGTTTTGCCACTGTCGTTTCAATACATCTTATGTTGTTGTTTAACAAAAAATATTTTTTTAATTGTTTTTCTGCTTCTATCGTTTCAATACATCTTATGTTGTTGTTTAACCAATGCTTTTAAGCCATTCTTTAAATCTTTGTTTTCTTTTATACCGCTATTTTACACTATTTCTTTAAAAATTACCAGCGATTTTTATTTTTTTGATAATTAGTGTTAAATATTGTGTAATCACGCATAGTTACTGACTTTACATAGCTTTATAATTTATTTTAGCTGGTAAAAGTTTAAATATATTTTTGGATGAAAAATTAATTATAAACTTGACGTTAAAAAGAGTGCGAACTATTATTAAAAATAAAATATTTACAATATAAACATTATATATTTAAAATTTACTATTTAAGGAGTAAAGCTTATGAGAAAAAGGTGTAAAACAATTATTACAACATTTGCATTATGTGGTGGATTGATAATAGGTTTTAATACAACAAAGTTACCAATTTATGCCAGTGAAGCAATAAATAAAGTAATAACTAACGATGAAAATGGTATTCCAGATAAGAATTTGTACAATGCGTTATTAGAAGAACTTGACAGTAATAACGATGGTATACTCACAAAAGAAGAAGCAAGTGAGAGTCACTATGTATTAAATCTAGATGAAAAGAATATTACAAATCTTAAGGGTATTGATAATATAAAAGGATTTAGAATAATAACATTAAATGACAACAATATAACGGATATTAGTCCATTAGCTGATTTAAAAGATTTGGAAATAATTCATCTTAATCAAAATAATATATCTGATATAAGTATTTTAAGTAATTTTCAAAAACTTGAACAGTTGGGATTAAATAATAATAATATAAGTGATATTTCAGTTCTTAAAAATCTTAAAAACCTTAGTTATTTGCTAATGAATAATAATAAAATAAGTGATATTAGTCCAATTCAAAATCTTAGCAATCTTACACATATTGAGTTGAATAATAATAACATTAAAGATATTAGCTCACTTAAAGATATGAAGCAGCTTATTAGATTAAAATTAGCTAATAATAATATAAGTGACATTAGTGTATTAGCAGGCTTTGTTAATTTAAAAGATGTAGAATTGAATAATAATCAGATTACAGACATAAGTTCTTTAAAAGACTCTTATGAAATGACAAGCTTGACATTAAATGATAATAAAATAAGTGATATAAGTGCATTATCACAATATGGTTCTTTAAATAAATTGGATTTGCAAAATAATAACATTACTAATATTGAGCCTTTAAAGCTATTTTTTGAAGGCTGGAACATAGAATATGATGATTTTGCATATTATGACGCTGACAATGTATTGCAGGGAAAGATATTGCTTTATGGCAATCCGATAACAGAAAGCGAGTACAAAAAAGTTGTGTCACCTTATATTTTGAATTATAAGCTTTGGCACGAGAATAGTCTTGGTGGTTCTTCATTGACAGATATAACATGGCTTGAAGCACAACAGGCTATTATGGAAGATAATAATAATTCAGATAGTAATACAGACAATAGTAACAGTGATAATAATAGCAGTAATAGTAATAATGTTGTTGCTAACAGTGGAAATCTTGTGCAATTTGCAGATGGCAACTGGTATTATATTGTAAATAATGCAATAGATTATAATTACAATGGATTAGCTTGTAATGAGTATGGTTGGTGGAAGATATCTAATGGAACTGTAGATTTTGGATATACTGGAATGGCTTATAATGAGTATGGGTGGTGGTATATGACAAATGGCGTAATAGATTTTGATTATACAGGCATGGCATTAAATGATTACGGCTGGTGGTATATAACAAATGGAGCGTTAGATTTAAATTACACTGGAATGGCTTATAATGACTATGGTTGGTGGTACATAAAAAATGGCGCACTAGATTTAAGCTACACGGGAATGGCTGACAATGATTACGGTACATGGTACATGATAAATGGAGCGTTAGCTGTAAACTTCACAGGAGTAGTTAATAATGTAAATGTTGTCAATGGTTTGGCTGTAGGACACAATCACAACTGGATACACCATGATGCTGTATATGGTGAAAAATTTATACCAAAAGAAGATATGACACGAAATATTGATGGAGAATATGTTATTGATGAAGGTTATGAACAAGTAACCGAAGACCATTTAATATGTGGTACATGTAGAAAAGATTTTGGTATAGCAGATGATGAAGCAGTAGAAGCGTGGGCGGAACATGCTATGTCAGGTGATTTTTATACAAGTTGTCAGAATTATTTTATAGATTTTGTTCTTGTTGGAGAAAAGTGTAATACTATGATAACACCTGCGTATGATGAATGTAGCGAATGTGGGGAGATAAGATAATTATATATGTAAATAGATAAAAAGTAAGCCTATATGAGTTGGGAAAAATTCATATAGGCTTATTTTTTGTTTGGAGATATCACATGTTGAAGATTAACGGAGCTTTGGCTTCAGCTCAGCTTTTTATGAATAACGTTTTAATACATCACATGTTGTTGTTTAACTTAAACTTACAAATCAGTTTCATAATGAGCTTGTAGGGTTTCAATACATTACATGTTGAAGTTTAACGTTAAAGGTTATAAATTTGAATATTCAAATAAAAAGTTTCAATACATCATATGTTGAAGTTTAACTTCGCTCAAAGAAATGGATTCTATGAGAATTTATGAGTTTCAATACATCCTATGTTGTTGTTTAATGCCCTTGCATTGTATCCTTTTGAGTCTGCGTAATTACGTTTCAATACATCCTATGTTGTTGTTTAACTCATACCCACTTTCAATAAACTTCAATGTTTTGGCGGTTTCAATACATCCTATGTTGTTGTTTAACTTTAGAGTGGTTATATGCAGCAATCCAAGAACGACAGTTTCAATACATCCTATGTTGTTGTTTAACTGTAAATTTTCTCAATTTCCGGGGTCGCCTTCTCCTGTTTCAATACATCCTATGTTGTTGTTTAACGTATGCAGCACAAATTGTTATACCTGCTAGAAGATAGTTTCAATACATCCTATGTTGTTGTTTAACGTGTATCATTGCATTTCTCAATTAATTTATCTATTGTTTCAATACATCCTATGTTGTTGTTTAACATCATGTAGCCGACACATGCTGCGACTGCTTCCGCGTTTCAATACATCCTATGTTGTTGTTTAACGGACCATGGCGAAATGAAAAGACGCCGTACCTGAAGTTTCAATACATCCTATGTTGTTGTTTAACGCAATAGGAGCTGGCATTATATGCTCTTTCTTTGCAGTTTCAATACATCCTATGTTGTTGTTTAACATAGTCTGTTGAATTTCTCTGCATACTGCTCTCTGTTTCAATACATCCTATGTTGTTGTTTAACATTTGCCACTTGCAGGCATTGGAATATCGGCGTTTGGTTTCAATACATCCTATGTTGTTGTTTAACTTATACCGCTGTTTATATTCTTACTAATAACGCTCGTTTCAATACATCCTATGTTGTTGTTTAACCAACGCATTTAAGCCATTCTTTAAATCTTCTTTTTTATCTATACCGCTATTCTACACTATTTCTAAAAAAATTACCAGCGATTTTTGTATTTTTAATAATTATTACTAAATATTGCGCAATTCAGCATATTTACTGACTTTGCATAGCTTTATAATTTATTTTAGCTGGTAAAATTATAAATATATTAAACATTGACGATATATTAAATATAATAAATTAAGGAAAGAGAAAATATAAATGATAATTACTGAACAACAAATAAGAGAATTAGAAGTGTATATTAAAAATATAAAAGAACTTGTGCAAAAAGGAGATGTACAGGAAGTGTTAGATGCAATAGATGATGTCATTGTTAGTAATATTCTTGGCAATAATGATGAGCCAGATGAAGAAGGGATAAGGTTGCAAAGAATATATGATGATATTTTCTATGAAAATAATAAAGGTTGGTAATGAATTATTTAAAGTTGGAGAAGTTTATGGTTATTGGTATATGTGATGATGAAAAGTCAGTCGTTGACATTTTAGAAGAAAAAGTTAAAAAGTATATTCCAAATGCCAAAATAATTAAGTTTTTAAATGGTGAAAGTATTTTGAAGTGTTTGGACAAATTGGATATTTTGCTTTTGGATATTCAAATGCCAGATATTAATGGAATGGAAGTTGCAAGAAAGATTAGAAGAACAAATAAAAACTTGCAAATTATTTTTGTAACTGGTTTAGAAGAATATGTTTTTGAAGCATTTGACGTTGCGGCGCTTCATTATCTTGTAAAGCCAATAGATGAGAAAAAACTAGCTTGTGTTTTAAAGATGGCACAAGAAAAACTAGATATGATAGATAAAAACAATGAAAAAAATTTTAATATTATTGTAGCTTCAAATGGTATACATATAAAAATTTATTTAAAAGATATTATTTATGCGGAAGTTTTTAATAGAAAAATAGTTATACATACTATTAATGATGATATAGAGTATTATGGAAAAATGTCTGATTTGGAAAATATGGTTGGTGAAGATTTTTTCCGCCCACATAGAGCATATCTTATTAATATGAAATATGTTGAGAAATACGACTCAAATAATATATACCTTGAAAAAGGACAAGTGCTTATGGCAAAGAAAAATTATAAGAACTTTGTGAAGCATTATATGGATTATTCGATAAAAGAAGTTAAAAATGTCAAGTAAAGTAAATTTAAGTTAGTGGGGATATTAAAAAAGGTGTAGGTAAATTCCCACTTTTATTTATGTAAAGTATGTGCTTGCATGAGATTTTAGAAACTGGTGTGATAACTTGTGTGTGTCACAATAAGAAGATAATACTACAGTAACGTTGAATTAAAAATAATTAGCAAAAAAATATAATTTTTTGTGGACTAAAAGTTGTTGGGGGCAAAGGATGGAAATTGAGTTTTTTTATAGTTTTGTATCAAATTGTATGATAAATGGGATTGGATTGGCTACTACATATTTTCTATATATTTTTTTGAAAAAATTTATTAATAAAAAAAGAGATTTAATTGCGTGCGTGACATATCTTGTTTTGATTATATTTTTTTATTATATTCCACCGATTATTCCTAATTTAGTAGTGTATAGCATTGCAATGTCTGTAGTATTTTTGATTTTGATTGTTAAAGATATGTCAAGAATAAAGCTTAAGGCGTTTTTGTGTGTTACATATTTTGTGCTTAGATGGCTTGCATTGGGGAGTGTATCTCAATTGATGATGTTATTTAATCAACTTACCAATAACATCGGAAGCTTAAATTCTAGTATTTTAATGATAAATATAACTTTTGTATTAACACAAGCTCTAGAGTTTGTGTTATGCGTGTTATTTCTTAATTTTTCAGTGAAAATGTTTTTGAAGGTGTATAACAATTGCTATGAGGAGTTACCTGCAAAAGAATTTTTGATGTTATTAATGCCAATGCTTGCACAAGTTGTAGCATACCAAAGTGTAATTAATTATTATAATCTTTATGACAAAGCAATGAGAGCAGAAGTTATAGCACCAGTCTATGAATTTAACTATACATTGTTAATATTTTTTATCATTTCTTATGTTGCAATATTGTCATTTCTTACATTCTATCAGCAGTTAAAGGTGGCTAGGCAAAATAGTAACGAACAACAAATACTTGCTTCTCAAATACAACAACTTAAAGAGCATATAGTCATGGTGGAGAAGGCTTATGATGAAGTTCGTGCTATTCGCCATGATATGTCAAATCATTTGATGATATTGAATAATTTAATAGAAAAGGGAGAACACAACTTGGCAGAAGAGTATTCAGTTAAGGTTAGCAAGGCACTAGCTGAAACTAAGTCAGATATTCAAAGTGGCAATCCAGTTACAGACATTGTTATTCGTGAATATAAAGCTAAGTTTTTAAAAAATGAAATAGCTTTTGAAAGTGATTTTCATTATCCTAATTCAGAAAAAATAGATGTGTTCGATATGAGTATTGTGTTATTTAATGCGTTACAAAATGCCTTTGAAGCTTCAAGCAGGCAAACACAAGTGTGTTTGAAGTCTTTTAGAAATAAAAATACATTTATTATTGAGCTTAGCAATAGTTGTAGTAAAAATATTATTATTAATGAAGCTACAGGACTTCCAATTACAAGTAAAAGTGATACAACTAAGCATGGTTATGGGCTTAAAAATATCAAGCGCATAGCTAGAAAGTATAATGGGGATATAAAGATTAGTATAAAGAATAGTAGGTTTGTGTTAAATATAATGATGATGTTAGAGTAAAATGGCGTTGTATTTTATAGTTGTTTTTCAGTTACTTTACAACAAAAAAATGGCATTTCACAACATTTGAGTTGCGTTTAAATTCATATATTCCGAAATTGTAGATATAGAACAAGTCAAGTAGACTTACTTAATAGGGTTAAGCTATTAAAAAATTTAGATTAAAAGGCGGTGGAGTGTATGAATATTGGTATTAATTTTTCTAGTAATTTATTAATGGGTAGGCAAAATGGTATGTTAAAGAGTACACAAGATAAATTACAAAGACAAGCTGACCGAGATGGAAAAATTGCTTTTTTTGAAGCTCAAAAAGAAAATTTAAAAAATATGAAATCATTAAATCTTGATGATATATCAAGAAAATTAGATATGCTTCATTCTTATAATGACGAAATAGTAGCGGCAAAGCAGGAGTATAACAGTTCACAGATGTTTCATGCTATGGATGAAGCTAAAGAGAGAGCCGAAAAAATTGCAAAGGAAGCTGAAAAGAATAAACCTAAGACAGAAGAAGAAAGAAAAGAAGACGCAATTGACGAAGCACTTGGTACTGACGATAATAAGGGTGTATTAACAGAAGTTATGGATAAATTATCAGAGGTTATTGATGAAAGTATAGAAAATGTTGATAATATGCAGGATAGTCAAGAAGATGTAAATAATCTTGCACAAGAAAGTATTAAACAAAAGGATTTGCAACAAGGTGACTTGCAAAATCAAGACTTACAACAAGGGGCAACTCAAACACAATTACAGAAAGCTTATATAAATGAAAAATATGTTCCTATTGATGTAAAGGTTTGATATGTGAATTATTTAACGATATTAATAAAGTATATCACTTTTATTTATGCAGGCAACAGGGTAAAGTATGTATTTGTATGATATTTGGTGATTGTTGTAATAAGAAAATTTTAATTAGTAAATAATGTTATATCGTATATAAATTTTTGTTAATGTAACAACTTATTGTTTAAAGCAATAAGTATGACTTAGATAAAATAAAAATCAATTAACTAGGAGGATATGTTATGGTAGTAAAAGTTGGTGATAGTTGGGGGACACAAGAAGCTAAAAAAGAAAAGGTTAAAAAGCAAGAAAAAATTGGTGATGAAAAATTAGAAGAAAAGGCAAAAAAAGATAAATTGTCGCAACAAGGTGATATGTTATTTATATCTAAAGTAGGATATGAATGTACTAAAAATTTGTCATCTATTAATTCTATGAATTATTTTAATGAATTTGAAAAGCAAGTGTCACAGGTCTTTGAAAAACAAGGGAAGACAGATGATGTAAAGTCAGATACGTTTGAACATCAAGTAAATAGAATGGCAGCAGCTTATAATAAAATGAAAAATAATATTGAACAAAAATATGCAGATAAAGAGCATGAAACAGAATATTATGTTACAGACAGTGGAAAAACAGAAGTATTGACCAAAGAAACAGAAATGGACATGTTAGATAAGGCTTATGAAAGCTATAGTACATTTATGGCTACATCTACACAAATATGGTCAGAGCTTAAAGATTTTACACCATCAGTATTTTATCACAAAACGGGAGAACAGCTTAATAATAAAGTTAATGATAATAACAAAACTGTTGATAGTAAAGATAATATTTTTTCAAATGGACAAAAAAACGCAATAAAAAATATGGCTTATAATGCTTTTATGTCAGCTATTCAAAATGATAATCAGAAACTTATAAATCAAAATAATGAAGACTATAGGAAACTTCGATTGAATTTAAACATATCAAATGATGATAGAAAGTTATTAAATGATATATGGGATTATTATGCAAATAAAAAATAATGAATAGGGGTGTGAAATATGGCAATAACTGGTGTTAATAGCGCAAGTAAAGAAATAGTCGGTAACATTTTAGGGCAAAATGGGCAAAATGATGCTATAAGTAAAAATATTAAAAATGAAATTGCAAGAGCGCAAAAAAAGCTACAAGATTTATCTGCAAATAACGAGCTTTCTATAGAAGACAAAATGAAAAAAAGACAAGAAATTTTACAAGAAATTACTAACTTAGAGCAACAGCTTAGACAACATGAGATTGAGCAACGAAGAAAACAGCAGAGTGAGTCAGCTTCAACAAATGATATGCAAACAACAACTTCAACAGCTTCTAGTAAAGGTAATGGGTTATCACAAGCAAGTACACAAGCTATAATTTCTGCTGATGTTTCAATGAAGCAAGCAAAGGCACAAGGGCGAGTTGTAAATAATACAAATGGAAAAGTAAAGGTGCTTAGTTCTGAGATAAAAATGGATAAGGGCAGAGGTACAAGTTCAAAGAAAAAAGAAGCAGAGTTACAAAGCTTAGAAGAAAAAGCACAAGCTGCAAGCAAAGCACAAATGGCTTCACTTTCTGATGTAAATAAATCAATAAAAGAAGCGACAACAGATAATAGTGACAGTGTTGTAAAAGATAATAAAGATAAAGCACAAGAAAGTAAAACTAATACTAGCAGTAATTTAGAAGCTATATCGAAAAATAAAAATAATATTAAAAATAGTGATAATGCTAATAGTTTTAAAAATACAGCAATAGTAAAAGAAATAGAAGAGTCACAGGTTGATAAAAAACAAATAATACATACATCAGTAGATGTCTATTTATAAGAAGATTTCCCTTTTGTTAGATAATGAACAAGTCTAATAAAAGGGAAATTTTGTTTTTAAATAAAATATTGTCGCTACAGTTGACAACCCTTAAAACACTTAATATAATTTGTTTAGAAAGTATCATTTTCTAAATAAGAGGAGATATATAATGGAGTACACAAAGCTTGGAAATATTGATATTGAAGTTTCAAAGTTATGTGTTGGCTGTATGAGTTTTGGAAAAGCAGGAACTATGCACGACTGGACATTAGATGAAGTGCAAAGTGAAGAAGTTATAAAACATGCTTTAGATTTAGGAATTAATTTTTTTGATATAGCTAATGGATACTCTGCTGGAACAAGTGAGGAGTATTTAGGCAGGGCAATCAAGAATAATGTAGCTAGAGATAAAGTGGTTATTGCCACAAAATTTAATGCCATATAGTCCATTGGCAGCAGGTCATCTTGCAAGACCTACATGGAAGTCGGATACTCTTAGAGGTAAGACAGATAGAGTTGCAGTTGGAAAGTATGACCGCATGGAGCAACAAGATATTGAGATTGTAAAAAGAGTACATAATTTGGCAGATAAATATAATTGCACAATGGCACAAGGGCGTAGCTTCTCCTATTATAGGAGCGACAAAGGCTAAGTATTTTGACGAAGCTGTTAATGCACTAAATATACATTTTACACCAGATGACATTGATTACTTACAAGAAATGTATGTACCACATCCTATTGTTGGAGCAATTGATAAGAACCCACCACAAGGTATTATGTTGTTAGATGAGAAAAAATAATATACAGAGGTGAAGTATGGAAATTAAGAAGCGAGATAAAGTCAGGAAAATAAGCACAGTTATAGAAACTATTCTTATAACAATTCTTGTAGTGTTTGTTGTAGCTATGATGATAATGATTAATAATCTTCAAGGAACAGCAAGGGTTGTTAATTATGCTGGTCTTGTAAGAGGTGCTACGCAAAGAGCTGTAAAGCTTGAAATAACGAAAAATCCTAGCGATGAGTTGATTAAGTATTTAGATGATATACTTCAAGATTTGAAATATGATGAAGATGGGAAGTATAATCTTGTTAGTCTTAACGATGTTGATTATCAAAAGAAGCTTGATATACAGATAGAGTTTTGGGGACATTTAAAGCAAGAGATTGAAAAGGTTCGTGAAAATGGTTATGAAGCAACAGACATTGTTTAATTAAGTGAGCAGTATTTTGCATTAGCAGACCAGACTGTGTCAGCAGCAGAAAATTATTCAGAAAAGATTGCACAACGCATTAGTTTATTTGAAATTCTCTCAGTAATAGTTATGGTGCTTATATTTATTTGTATTATTAACCAAACTGTACAGTCAATAATGATTGCACGAAAGAATAAGGTGCTTGAAAAGAAAGCATATCTTGATGTTCACACTGGACTTCCTAACAAGAGTAAATGTGAAGAATTAATGCACAATTCAGAATTTATTAATAGCTCAGTGGCTTGTATTATGTTTGACCTTAACAATCTAAAGCTTGCAAATGATACACTAGGACATTCTGTAGGTGACCAGATGATTTCTAACTTTGCAAGGTTACTTAGAAATGCTGTGCCTACTAAAGATTTTGTTGGCAGGTATGGTGGTGATGAATTTATTGCAATAATTTATGACACATCTAAGGAAAATGTTGAACAGATTATACAAAATCTTAATAATCAAATTGATGAATTTAACGAGCTTGGTTCAGCTTATAGAATAAGTTATGCTTATGGCTGCGCATTTTCAATGGATTATAAGGAATGTACACTTAGAATTCTTTTTGACAGTGCAGATAAGTATATGTATGATAATAAACAGGCAAAAAAGGCTGGAAGAAAAGCATAATATTAAAAGGCTATCACAAAGAAAAGTCGATTTTTTGTGGTAGCCTTATTTTTGTAGGCAATGAGCTGAAATTTGTATTTGCAAAAGACTTAGTGACTATTGCGATGACTTGAGAAACTTGCAAAGAGTGTTTCCTATAGTTTTTATATAAGCCGTAAGTTGTAAACAATCACATTATAACAAATATTATTATATGAAAGGTTGGTTAAAATTATGGCAAGGTTTACAAATCAAGCGCAATTGCGTTATGGAAATTCAGTGGCTAATTCTAATATTGCTGTTGGTGAAATACTTGAAGTGTTATCAGCTACTAAAACAGCAGTAAAGAACACTTATAGCGCTAATGAAGATGTAACTTATGTTGTCAGCATAGTTAATGCTGGCACAGTAGCAGTTAATGGATTAACAATTACAGATAATCTTGGAACTTATGTATTTGATACGGCGAATTTAACACCGTTGACATATATAGATGGAAGTATTAAGTATTATGTAAATGGAGTGCTGCAACCAACGCCTACTGTTAAGTCAGACCCTCCACTTGTTATTTCTGGAATAAATATTCCAGCAGGTGGTGACGTTGTTATTGTCTATGAAACACAAGTCAATGAGTTTGCGCCACCAGACGCTAATTCTACGATAACTAATACTGCTATGATTGCAGGAAATGGAATTACTCCTATCACTATCGAAGAAACAATTGAAGCAGACAATGAACCAATACTTACGATTACAAAGTCGGTAAGTCCTGTTCCTGTAACGGAAAATGGTACATTGACATATACATTTGTTATTCAAAATTCGGGAAATACACAGGCAAGTGAAGAAACGGGAGTTGTTGTAACAGATACTTTTGACCCAGTACTTTCTAATCTTAATGTTACATTTAATGGTGTAGCATGGACTGAGGGAGTTAATTATACTTATGATGAAGCAATGGGTCTTTTTACAACTGTTGTAGGTCAGATTACTGTACCACAAGCGACATATACACAAGACCCAGTTACTAATGCTTGGGTAGTTAATCCGGGAATTAGTACACTTGTAGTTACGGGTACAGTTTAATGATAATTATTTGTCAATGTATCTTTAAAGGTATGGTTGTAAAATTGGGATAAGAAATAGCATAAATATAAATGATAAAAAGGGTATTGTGATAACTAAATTTGATGAGTATATACAATTAATGGTGTTTGGTTGCATATATTTTGAATGGGGTTATTGCGATACCTTTTAATTTATTATTAAAAATATATTAAGTTTTTGTATTATAGTTATAAGGCATTTGACAATTGTTTTTTTCTATATAATAATAAGAACACTAATAATTATTATATAAAAATATAAGCTTATTTTTAGGTTTCTAGAGATAGGATAAGTATATAAGCAAACACACACCAGTAAAAGCACAATCAATTATATTTGTAAGCCATCATCGAACAATTATGTTCGCTGTTGTCATACAAATACAATTGACAGTTCTTTTAATGGTGCATTTATTGCTTATATATTTATCCTATCTTACGGAAGTTCTTTATAATATAAGATGTCAAAATTTAGGATGGTTAGTTAGGTAAGTAGTAGTGAGAATATGGCGTGGAGCTAAGGAATGGAGTATTTAAAATGATGATGATTTTATGGGGAGTTGTTCCGATTTTGTTGTTGTTGCTTACTGTTATATATTTGTATAAAAAGATTAACAGTATAGTTAAATACTTTGGAGCAAAAGAAGATGTTAGTTATAGTAGTGTTAATGATAGTAAGATTAAGACTAAGTATAGGATTATATCAATTGGTATATTTGCGTTGTTAATTGCACCAGTTGTATTTTTTAAAATGACTTGGATTATTGTACTTTTGCACTTGTTTGTATTACTTCTTGTAACAGATTTAGTTGTATGGATTATTGAAAAAATCGGACATAAAATAAATTCAACTACATTTCAAAGGATATATAAAAGTGGAATTATTGCAATAGTAATTACTGCAATAATGATAACTTATGGATATTTTAATATTTTTAAGGTAATAGATACACAGTATACAGTTTATACAGAAAAGAACATACGAAGTGAAGGGTATAAAATACTTGTATTATCTGACCTTCATACGGGACTTACACTTAATGGTGAGCAGTTAGAGCAAAAGGTTGCTGAAATGTCTTATCAAAATCCAGATGTTGTAATACTTGATGGTGATATTGTAGATGAGAGTACAACATTTGAACAAATGCAGGAAGCATTTTTAATATTATCAAAGATATCTAACCGTTATGGAATATATTATGTATATGGAAACCACGACAAAAACGCATATACATCAAAGCCTAATTATACACCAGAGCAACTTAAAGAAACTATTATATCAACAGGAATTAACATTCTTGAGGATACTACACAAGTAATTAATAACGAGCTTGTATTAATAGGCAGAGCTGATAAAGGCGATATGGTGAATGTAAGAAAAGATATATCTGAACTTGTAGATGGGTTGAATTCATCAATGGAATGGATTGTGCTTGACCATCAGCCAGCAGATTATAAATTATGTGAGCAAAATGGAGCTGATATGATAATTTCAGGACATACTCATGCAGGACAGATATGGCCGATTGGCTTTTTAAGTAGTATATTACATCTTGATGAAATGAACTATGGATATAAAGTAAATAACAATATGACAGCAATCGTCACATCAGGAATAGCAGGTTGGGGCTTTCCACTTAGAACTTCTAAACATTCAGAATATTTAGTGATAAATATTGTTAATAAATAACCATAAGATTGTCATATATTTACATAATATTGTGCTTGCGTAATAATAAAAATATATTATAATAACTTTATAAACGGGAAATTTGTGCGTTATGGAGGATTGTAATGAAATTTTTAAGACAGTTTTTAAAATACAAGCATATATGTATACAGTGTCACAATAATCCAGACCCTGATACATTATCGTCTGCCTTAGGTTTACATTGTTATTTTACAGAGCATGGAATAGATACAAGGATTATATATGGTGGTTCTGATAGAATAAAGAAGCGCAATATACTTTATATGATTAAAGTGTGTGGGATACCAATAGAATATGTAGAAAGTGTTCCCAAAGATACAGAAATTCTTATAATTGTCGATGGTCAGTATGGGCAAGGGAATGTAGAGCGTTTTAATGCACCCTTGATTGGAGTAGTTGACCATCATCTTCAAGTTATGGAAAAGAGTCAATATACATTTATAGACAATTCTTATCAAAGTTGTGCTACGATTGTGTGGCGTATGCTTACACATGAAGGATATAATGTAAAGGATAACTATAAGTTGTGTGTAGCACTGTTGTATGGGTTATACACAGATACAGCTTCTTATGGTGACTTATTTAAAAAGTATGATGTACAAATGAGAAATGAATTAAGTGGAGATTATCCAGAGCTTGAAAGGCTTAAAAAGTCTTGCATGACAATAGAAGAACTGATGATTGCAGGTGATGCGCTGCATAACATTTATATAGATACGAAAAGAAATTTTGCGTTAATCCCAGCAATTCATTGTGAGCAGTCAATACTTGGCATTATCGGAGATATGGCAATTCAAGTTGATATACTTAATTTTTGTGTAACATATACAGATGTTGAAAATGCTTATCAGATATCTATAAGGAGTTGTGACAGGAATATTCATGCAAATGAAATTGCAAAGCATATCTGTGAAGGTATAGGAAATGGTGGAGGCCATCTTGATAAGGCGGGTGGTCGTATATTTCAAAAAATGGTGAAAAAGTTATACGGTGATAAGAGTATTCGACAGGTAATACTTGAAAGAGTAATAGAAATTGCAGATATAGTGCAATGTGATTAAAGTGATTGTTATTTATTGTGATATCAGATACTTAGGAGGATTATTTGAGTAAAAAAATTATTAAAAAAATATTACTTATAGCTCTAACATTTCTTGTTTTTGCAAGTGCTTTATTTATATGGAAAAAGGCAATCAAAAAGGAGAGTACTCGTCAAATAACGTATGATACAACATCAGCTTTAGAAAAAGTTCTTCAGATTAGTGAGTTGTATTCATATAAAACTACATATAATGGTGTAGCTTATGTGTATGACAAAGATGACAGTAGTAAAATATCATATTATGTATCGTATAATTCAACAGTAAAGGTTGGCATTAATACAGAAGACATTAAAGTGGAAGCAGATGATGAAAATAAAAAAATAATTATAACACTTCCGCAGATTATGATTAAAGAAGTTGATGTTGATATGTCATCACTTGATTATATATTTGAAGATAAAAGGGCAGAAACTTCCTTTGTGTCAAGAGATGCTTATCTTGCTTGTATAGATGATGTTAATAACGAGATTAATGAGAGTAGTGAAATATTTGAGCTTGGAAAACAAAATACAGAAACTATTATACGAGGTCTTGTTGAACCATTAATTGAAACTGACAATAGCGGTTATACACTTGAAGTTGTAAGATAAATATAATAAGATTACCTATGAAAAACGAAAGGGTTTTGATTATGAAAAAGATACTAATGGGTATTATCAGTATATTGTTAGTAGTGTCATTTGCAGGGTGTGGTACTGATAACACAACACAAGTTGATGAAATAAAATCAAGTCAAGTTACACTTAATAAAATGCAGGCTGTGTGTGAATTAGCAACACTTGAGTGCTTTTATCACAATACGGCTAAGTATAAAGATGTAGATAAGGTGTTGTGGTGGAATACTACAACGGAGCTTTGGATTGAGTATTCTGGCGTTGTTAAGATTGGCATTAAGCCAGAAAAACTTGATATGTCAGTAGATGGAAATGTTGTCACAATTACGATACCTGATGCTGAGATTTTAAGCTATACAGTATATCCTAATTCGCTTGACCCCGACAAGTATATTGTAGGTCAAGAAGGACTGTGGGCTAAGAGTATCAAGGCAAAAGACCAAACAGAAGCTTTTAAAGCAGCAGAGCAGAATATGAAAGAAACAGTAGAAGGTGATTACACTTTATTGTTGCAAGGACAACAAAGAGCACAGGAATTAATAGAGCGATACGTTAAAAATATAGGTGAAATAATAGGAACAGATTACGAGATTAAGTGGAATAAGGCACAGGAATAAATTTAATATTATCAATTAGCAAAGTAGATTATATGTTTGCTGAATTTAGGCTGTTGTAGTAAGAATGTCTTTGAATTTATATATTTTATATTATTTTATTATAATGTAA
>URYE01000052.1 GCA_900551945.1 uncultured Eubacterium sp.
ATAGATACATTAGTATCTTAGAAGCCCATTACCTTTAGGTGATGGGTAGTTCACTTCTACATACGCATATCTTATAGGTGATTTGTCGGGAGTATTAGATAATTTTTTGTTTGAAGATGGTGTGGAAGTCACATTGTAGCTACCAGCTCAGGCGTATAATAGTGAATTAGATAAGCTAGATGAGCTTTTTGACAGTAATCGTGAGTTTTTAAGTTGGGGATATATTCCTATTGGAAAGTTTGACCAATATGGAAATGCTCATATTGAAGAATTTGACGAAACAGGACTTATTTGGCTTGATGTTAATTCTGGGAAAGTTATTTGGCTTGACGAAGAAGAAGCCTTTGACTGTAGTTGTGGAGAAGATGTTGCGGAAAATGGAGTTGTAGTATTTGAAAGCTTCACAGATTTGTTGGATTGTTTTTTTAAGAAAGCAGTTTACGAATGTGTAGATGTAGAGGAAGATTAAAGCATGGAAAAAGTAATTACATTTAACATAGGTGGTAGTAAATTACAAAGTATTTATAAAATATGTTCTCAAATGCGTATAGGTGTGATTGTAGTGTCAAAGGAGCAAGCAGGTCTTACAGTTGAAGAACTTCTTAAAAATCCACTTTATAAAGGTGGAGAGGTAGCAGTAGGTGATGGTAATTCGCTTGTATTAATGTGTGAGCTTACGCAAAAGCATATGGATAAGCTGTTGGCATCAATTAGAAGCTCTAAGTTTGAAGTTGATTACAAAGCGATACTTACACCTACTAATAGGAAATGGAATAGTATAAAATTATTAGCACATATGGCATTTGAAAAGGGCAGTATGTGATTGCTTTTTAGTAATGCACATTATATTTGTAATTAACCATAAATTGGTTATCCAATAAATTGTCACAATAATTTTAATTTGTATGGGTAAATTCACCTACAAATAAATATCCCTGCGTCTTTTGTTATGTGCATTGGCTTTTTTAATTTTTCGTTTACGAAGCTTTTAAAGGCTGTATATCTATCTAAAAGATACTGATTTTGATTGCCATGACAAGACATTATATATTCTACAAGTGGTTCGGGCTTGTCAACTATAAGACTATCTTGGTATATAACTTTATTAACATTTTTAAAAAATGGTTTTAAGATGTCTTTTCCATTGTCAAGTCCGAATATTGTATACAAGTTTTGTGCAGAAAGTACAATACGTTCATCAAATTCTTTAACGAGTGAGCTTATTTCCTGCATATGTCGACTACTATATGTGCTACATACAAAAGTGCCATTTGGTTTTAGTATGCGACTTATTTCTTTGCAAGCAATAGATGGAGTGTCACAGTAAAATAAAACGTGGTTAGCTATAACTAAGTCAAATGTATTATCAGAAAATGGAATGTTACAACCGTCAACTACTTTGTAATTAAAGTTATTAGCTATAATTTTTTCAGAAATATTGCTTTTAGCATCTCTTACCATACCTTCTGATATATCTGATATAGTCACATTTATATTATTAGGCAGCTTATCTTTATTAATAGTCCAAAAAGTCCCACTTCCACAGCCAATTTCAAGAATATTCATATTCGATGTAATATTACAGTTATCATATATCCATTCAAACCAACTAGGCTTTCCTGTGGAGTACATCTGATGGAGATTAATCCTTGCGGAAATGTTACTTGCGTTTTGATATTGTGTTTGTAAGCTGTTTTGCATACCTGTAAGGTGAATAAGTTCTAACATATAGTTCCAATCTACAGAGTTATTAAGGCTTACAGCTTCATAAGTTTTGTTAATAGCATTTGAAACAAGTTCAAGTTGTTCAATCTTATCTTTGACAAGTTTTTGCTGAAGTTTTAAGGAGTTAAGGAGCATACTGCTATCTGAGTTATTAATTGTCATGCTTTTTATTTCTTCAAGGGAAAAGCCTAGATATTTAAAGAGTAGTACTTGTTGTAAAAGCACAAAGTCGTCATCTGTATAAAATCTAGCTCCTTTTTCATTTACAAAAGCAGGTTTTAGTATATTTTGTTTATCATAAAATCTTATAGTACGCACAGAAACATGAGCCTTTTTAGCAAATTGCCCTGATGTGTAGTAATCATTATTTTTCAATTTTATATCTCCCTTTTTTGCCTCTTATGAAATATAACATTTTTATATACAAAAAATATTATGACTTTATTTTAAGTCATTTTTCTTATTATTACAACTAACCTTTCTATTAAAAAATATAGGAAAAGCCAAACACTCCCACTCTACTAAATTGACAAAAAGTACTACATTTGGTATGATAAACGATAATGTCCATAAATAGTATACTTAAAATTATTATACAATATAAAAAGTTATGGATATACAACAAAAATGTCTAAAACATCAAATTACGGCAATAATTACGATGACATAGAAAACCTAGAAATTTAGAATGGGGACAAAGTATGAAGATTGCAGTAGATGCAAGAACACTAGGTAGCAGACCGAGTGGTGTAGGAATGTATCTTAACGATTTCCTTAAAGAATTAATAAAGTATAAGGAATTTGAGTTTATTTTACTGTCAGATGTTGCGGAGAGCGAGTATATTAAGTACTTTCAGAGTAGGGGGCTAGAAGTACGAACACAAGGAAAAGCAACATATAGAAGCGCAGGCGTGTATAATTATTTTTCATTTATACAAAAGCAGTTAAATGATATAAAGCCAGATATATTCTGGGAAGTAAACACAGTTATTCCAATAAAATTAAAAGGAAACTTTAAGACAATGATTACTGTACATGATATGTTTCCTATACAATATGTACAGTATTTTGGGCGAATATATAGTATGTATTTTAAGTATAGTCTTGCTAAGACACTCAAAAATACAGATATGATACTTTATAATTCAGAGCAGACAAGAAAAACAACAGAGAAAATATTTCCAAATGCAAAAAAGATAGCTAATTGCAACGCCTATATAATAGCTAATCCGCATAAAGAAAGTTATATAACTTCTGATAAGAATTATTTATTATATGTTGGAAATATGGAGAAAAGAAAAGGTGTAGATTTGCTTCTTAAAGCTTATCCTAGATATAGACAGTTAGGTGGAACTAAGGAGCTTGTGCTTGCAGGGAAAATGCAGGAAGAAGATATAAGACAATTACTTGATGACACAACAAGAACGACTGAGGGGATTAAGTATCTTGATTACGTGACACATGAAAAAAAACATCAGTTATTTGCTGATTGTTCTTGTTTTGTATTTCCATCAAAGGCAGAAGGTTTTGGTATGCCAGTTATAGAAGCTATGAAGTTTAAGAAGCCAATTCTTATAAGTAATCTTGATATATACGATGAATTGATAGGCCCTTGTGTAAATGAGTTTGACTTAAATGGAACGGAAAACACACAGATAGATAACCTAGCTAATGCAATGCTTAAGTTTAATAGTAATGTAGATGGACAGCAGTACGAAAAGGTCGTGGATAGATATTCACCTGCAAAGTTAGGTAAAATAGTGCGTGAATTTATAGATGTACAGGCTAATTTGCAGCCAGCAGATTAAATGTATCAATATTTCATCACTTATATTGAATAGATATAGTAAGTGGTGAGTTATAGTTAGATTATTATTACAGTGTTTTTATTTATGCGACAAAGAGCCAAAGCTTGCACAAGGACTTGGCGACTGTCGCAATAACTTGAGAAACCCATGAAGAGTGTTTTTTATAGTTTATGGAGGATAAATATAATATGAGCTTTTCTAAATTTGCATTGGATACAGCTAATAAGCTACGTCCTGTACTTACAAAGATAGTCCCAGCAGGACTTCTTAGTGCAGTTAAAGCAAAGATTGTTGAAAAGAATACGAACAGTCTTAGTAATGTACACATAGAACCCTTTGATAAGAGTAAATATGACAGAGGGATTAATCTTATAGGTAATATAAGAGGGGATAATGGCTTAGGGCAGAGTACACGCCTTATTGCTGATATTATTGATAAAAGTGAAATACCATTTACAATTAACAATTTCTTTGTACCACCAGGCGGAAGTATGACTGATAAGTCTTACGATTATAAGATAACAGATATGGCAAGTTATGGAGTTAATGTTATTCATGTAAATGCAAGTGAATTTACGTTATGTTATATGGAATATGGCAATAAATTATGGGATTATAGGTATAATATTGCCTACTGGTTGTGGGAACTCGAAGAATTTCCCGAAGAATGGTTAAATAATATTAATCTTGTTGATGAGATATGGACTCCAGCAGAATTTATTTCTAATACATTAAGAAAATATACAGACAAGCCAGTTACAACTGTGCCTTATTGCGTAACAGCACCGACGGATGACAAGTACGATAGAAAATATTTTAACTTGCCAGAAGACAAGTTTTTATTCCTTATGATGTTTGCAAGTGGAAGTATTATGGAAAGAAAGAACCCACTAGGAACGATTGAGGCATTTAAGAAAGCCTTTGATAAGGAAAATAAAGATGTTGGAATTGTTATCAAAATAAATGAGCTTGAACAAAGTGAAAAAGATATAGAATATATACATTCAGTATTTGATGGATATGACAATATCTATATTATAACAGGTACTTATAGTAAAGTTGAAGTTAATAGTCTTACAAAATGTGTAGATGTGTTTGTTTCACTTCACAGGGCAGAAGGCTTTGGACTTGTGCTTGCTGAGGCTATGCTTGTTGGAACACCTACTATTGCAACAAATTGGTCAGCCAACACAGAATTTATGAATAGCGATGTAGCATGTATGGTCGATTATAAAATGATAGAATTAAAAGAAGACTTGCCACCTTTTAAGAAAGGTTATCGTTGGGCAGATGCAGACGTTAATCAAACAGCAGAGTATATGAAAAAGCTTTATGAAGATAAAGAATTTTATCAAAACATAAAAGTTAAAGCAAAAGATTATGTAAGTAATCAGCTTAGCATGGAACGCTCATCTAATATTGTAAAGAAGCGATTAAGTGAAATATATAGTGATAAACATTAAATAATAAATTTTAATATATACTTATAGATAGATTATTATAAACGCATTATGCGTAGGAAATGGAGAAAAAAGTGAAGCAGTTAAAAGAATTATATGATTACAGGGAAATGATAATAAGCCTTGTAAGAAAAGATTTGAGAGGTCGTTATAAAGGCTCAGTACTTGGGTTTTTATGGACATTTGTCAATCCTCTTTTGCAGTTACTTGTATTTACATTAGTGTTCTCAATAATTATGAGAGCTGGTTATGAGCAGTATTATCTGTTCTTATTCGTTGCACTTGTTCCTTGGATGTTTTTTGCATCAAGTATACAAGATGGTTCGACAAGTATATTAAGGGAAAAAGATATGGTTAAGAAAATATATTTTCCGAGAGAAGTACTTCCTATAGCAACTGTTACGAGTGGTTTTGTAAATATGCTTCTTACATTTATTGTAATATTCGTTGTGCTTATATTTAGTGGTAGGGGAATTAATCCAGTAGCACTTTTATGTCTTCCTATCGTTATGATAGTTGAGTACATATTATGTCTTGGAGCTGCGCTTATAGTGGCTTCTCTTACGGTATACTTAAGAGATTTACAGTATATTTTAGGAATTTTAGTAATGGCGTTGCAATATATGACACCAGTTATGTATGGAAGTGATATGGTTCCAGACTGGGCAATGCCTATATTTAATATGAACCCATTAACACCAGTTATTGAAATATACAGAGATATACTGTATTATAAGCAAGTTCCACAGCTTTCATCGTTAATGCTTGCACTTGGAGTTGGGCTTTTGTTTATTGTAATAGGTGAACTTTTATTTAAGAAGTTACAAAAAGGCTTTGCAGAGAATTTCTAGAAAGGTTAAATCACTATGATGGATGAAAATAATGCAATCGAAGTAAGACATGTAACAAAGAACTTTAAAGTCTACTTTGATAAGGGAACAGAGTTAAAAGAAAAGCTTCTGTTCTGGAAACGAAATGCGTATGAAAATAGAACAGTTCTTGACGATATAAGTTTCTCTGTTAAAAAAGGAGAAGCAATTGGTCTTGTAGGTAAAAATGGTTGTGGTAAGAGTACAACACTTAAAATGCTTACAAAGATTATATATCCTAACAAGGGTGAAATAGAAATGAAAGGGCGAGTATCAAGTCTTATCGAGCTTGGTGCAGGCTTTCACCCAGATATGACAGGTAGAGAAAACATTTATACTAATGCGTCTATATTCGGTCTTACTAAGAAAGAGATAGATGCACGACTTGATGAAATAATAAGATTTTCAGAGCTTGAAGAATTTATAGACAATCCAGTAAGAACATATTCTTCTGGTATGTATACAAGACTTGCGTTCTCTGTTGCTATCAATGTTGATGCAGATATTCTTCTTATTGATGAAATTCTAGCTGTTGGTGATGCTAACTTTCAGGCAAAGTGTTTTAATAAGTTAAGAGAAATTAAGGCAGAAGGTACAACAATTGTAATTGTATCTCATTCACTTGGTCAGATTGAACAGATATGTGACCGTTCTATATGGATTAAAAAAGGTCATATTGAGATGGAGGGCAATCCAAAAGATGTTCATATGGAATATTTAAACTATATGAATGAAGAACGTATTGACCGTCTTGAAAGGGAACGTACAGAAAATCAAATTCGTGAAATGCAGGAGCGCAAAGAAAAAGAAGAACAAGAAAAAAGGAAGAACCAAAAAAGATACGGAAGTGAAGATGCTAAGTTCACTAACATTAGAATGATTGACATTGATGGAAAAGAACAGTCAACCTTTAAAACGGGTGACACAATGATACTTGACCTTGATTATCACGTTGAAAAAAGTGTAGTTGATGCAGTATTTGGTTTTGGTATTTTTAGAAATGATGGACTGTGGTGTTATGGAACTAATACAAGAATAGATAGAATGGATAATTTTGACATAGAAAAAGATGGTAATTTTAAGGTGACAATATCAGACCTTAATCTTATACCTGGACAGTATTGGTGCGATATTACTATTGAATTTGGTGAGGGAAATCCAGTAGATTATTATAAGCAGGCAATGAAATTTGAAGTAGTGTCAAATGTAGCAGATGTTGGTGTGTCAAGATTGCCTCACAAGTGGGAACTTAACATATAAGCAATTTGGGAATGGAAACGCAATGAAAAAGGTAGCATTTGTAGTTCAAAGATATGGAACAGAAGTAAATGGTGGAGCAGAAACACTTGCAAGACAGCTTGCTATGCAGTTAAGCAAGAATTATGACGTTGATATACTTACGACAAAGGCTCTTGATTATATAACTTGGGAAGATTATTACGAAAAAGATTGTGAAGTTATTGACGGAGTAAATGTAAAAAGATTTTCAGTAGATAAGACAAGAGATATTAAAAAGTTTTCAAAGCTTTGTAAAAAGGTTCTTGATAACGAGACTCATATACTTGAGCAGGAGCAAGCTTGGTTTGACGAGCAAGGCCCATTTACTCCAAAGCTTATACAATATATAAAAGATAATAAAGATAATTATGATGTGTTTATTTTTATGACATATCTTTACTATACGACAGTAAAAGGATTGCCAGAGGTTAAAGATAAGGCAATACTAATTCCTACGGCGCATGATGAAGCACCAGTTTATTTAAAGACATTTAAAGATATATTTACAATGCCTAAAGGAATATTTTATCTTACACATGAAGAATGTGAGTTTACACAAAAACTTTTTCACAATGAAAATGTTATTAACAACAATGGTTTTGGTGGAAGTGGCATAGAGCTTCCAGCTAAAGTTAATCCTGACTATATAAAGAATAAATATAACATAACAGATTATGTAATATATGCAGGCAGAATTGATGTGTCAAAGGGCTGTAAGGAGATGTTTAAGTTCTTTAAAAAATACAAAAGACACAACAAAAATAACATTAAGCTTGTGCTTATTGGCAAAGAAGTTATGAAAGTACCAAAAAGCAGTAATATAATAAGTCTTGGGTTTGTAAGCGAGCAGGAAAAATACGATATAATGGCAGGAGCTAAAATGCTTATTATGCCGTCAGCTTTTGAAAGTTTATCAATAGTAGCCTTAGAGTCACTTGCACTTGGTGTTCCTATAATATGCAATGGAAAATGTGATGTATTAAAGGGACATTGTGAAAGAAGTAACGCAGGGCTTTACTATAAGGATTATAAAGGCTTTGAGAGTGCGATAAATAATATGATAAACATTTTAGACAATGATGTGGTTAAAAGAAAAGAAATTCATAATAATGCAGTAAAATATATTTCAGATAATTATACATGGGAAAGTATAATGGGAAGATTTAACGAGGTCATACAGTTATGCAGCAGGTAAAAAAAAGATATTTGATTGACGGTAGGTTCTTATTATCAATGAAAACAGGAATTGACAGATATGCTTACCATATAACAAAAGAGCTTGATAAGATATGTAAAGATTGTGATATAACAATTCTTGTTCCTAATAGCACAATTGTAATGCCACAATATAGAAATATTAAGATAGTAAGAATAAAGATTGAAAAATATTGGACTCAAGTAGTATTTGGATTATATGCACGTATTCATAAGATGATACCAATTAATCTTTGTAATGAGGCTTCTACTATTGCACAAAATGGAATTGTATGCTTACACGATGTATGTTATGCTGAAACTAAGGAGTATTACCCTTATGTTACTGATTTTAGTGCAGAAGAAATAGAGTGGTTTAAAAAGGTTTATGAGCGTATTATAAATAAAGCAGATAAGCTCATTACGGTGTCAGAGTTTTCAAAAGCAAGAATTGCTGATGTGTTGAAGGTAAATCCTGAAAAGATAACAGTTATTGGAAATGGCTGGCAACATTTAAAAAGAGTAAGAGTAGATGAGAAGTTACTTAATAACTATGGTAATTTAACAAAGGGTGAATATTATTATACACTTACATCGGCTAATCATAATAAGAATGTACAATGGGTTATTAAGGCAGCAGACCGCAATCCTAATGAAACATTTGTTATTTCAGGAAAAGGTATTGATAAAGTCGTTGATTTTAATAAACATAAAAATGTTGTGTATACAGGATATGCTTCAGACCAACTTGCAAAAACTCTTATGAAGTTTTGTAAAGCATTTATATTTCCATCATATTACGAAGGCTTTGGAATACCACCACTTGAAGCGTTAAGTCTTGGGGCAAAAGTAATAGTATCCAATACAGCGAGTCTACCTGAGATATTTGGAAATTCAGCCTATTATATTTCGCCAGATAATGCGGATATTGATTTGAATGAGTTAATAAGTAAACCAGTAGCAGACGCAGATGAAGTACTTTCAAAGTACAGTTGGGAAAAGTCAGCAAAACAGTTATTAGATATACTTAAAGAATAGAAAGGAATATTAATAAATGAACAAATTTAAGACATTTTTAAAATGTATGGTGTTTTGTCTAGGAATTGTTCTTATAGTAGTAGCACTTGATTATGGATTTGGTCAGGTGGGTTATGTTAAATATATCCTTCGTGATGTAAATAGTAATAGTGATGATTATGACACACTTGTAATAGGTGCATCACATGCAAGAAGTGCTATAGACCCTCAAAAGCTTGATGATAAGATGGGAACGAATTCTTTTAGTCTTGCAATCCCTGGAGAGATAATAAAGGACTCTTATTATCTTTTAAAAGAAAGTACAAGAAAACATGATGTTAAAAAAGTTATACTTGATGTAGACTATCAATACTGGTTTGAACCACAAAAAGAGGGGTATTCTAATGAGTCTTTTATATACTCTCAGCTTAGTTGGACTTCTCCTATAAAGTGGCAATATCTTTTAGAAAATATGGATAATCTTGATGTAAGATACGCATTTACAAAGCGTCTTTCATATCTTTGTACACCGAATGGATTAATTACTAATATAAAACACAAAAATTCTCAAGATTATAAAGATATTAACATATATAATCTTGAAGTTGCTGACGCAAATGGTCCTTATATGGGAAAAGGCTTCTTTAGTCGAGTTACAAGTGGCGGACTTCCAGGCGGGGTTGACTATGTTAATGACTGGTCAAAGATAGCTTATAATGATATATCTGATATAATAGTTGAACAGTTTGACAGAATTTACAACTATTGTAAAGATAATAATATAGAGCTTATATGCGTTACATCACCAATCACACCATCTGCTATGCAGATACTTCACATGGATATAGTTAATGATAAAATGCAACAATTTTTCAAGAAATATGATGTTGCATATTATAATTTTAATATGGCAAAGAAAGATGTTATACCACGTTTCGATGTGGATTTTGGTGATTACGAGGGTCACATGGGTGGAGAGCTTGCAGAAAATTACTCAGAAGTGTTAGCCGATGTGATTTATGAGCATGAAAATGGTAACGTAGATATGAGTAAATATTTTTACAATTCATTTGATGAGATGTATGAGGATATGGGAAGTGATTTTACTGGACTAAATAAGGCTAGTTAAGTTGCTTTAGATTTGGAGGAAGTTATGTCGTTTACAACAGTAATATTCTTTTTATTTCTGTTAGTTGGAATAATAGTATACTATGCGTTGCCTCAAAAGATACAATGGGCTTGGCTGCTTATAATGAGCTACGCATATTATTTTACATTTAGTGTTAAGACATCTATATTTATGGTGTTTACAACCTTAGTTGTATATGCGGGTGGAAGATGGCTTGATAAGGTTAATACTGAAAGCGAGGCTTATCTTGCAAAAAATAAAAAAGAGCTTTCAAGAGAAGAAAAAAAGGCGTATAAGACAGCTGTAAAGAAGAAGAAAAGAAGAATATCAGCACTTATCATTGTAATAGCCTTTGGAGTACTTGCTACAGTTAAGTATTGCAACTTTGCAATAGAAAATATTAATGCAATATTAAGTTTAACAGGTTCTACAAATACATTAAGTTTTCTTGATATTGCGCTTCCAATAGGTATATCTTTTTATACTTTCCAGTCAGTTTCTTACATAATTGATGTATATCAAGGAAAGTACAGAAGTGAAAATAATGTATTTAAGTTTGCACTGTTTGTATCATTCTTTCCACAGCTTTTACAAGGTCCTATAGGAAGATTTGACAAATTAGGGCATCAATTCTATGAAGGTCACAAGTTTGATTTAAAGACAGTGCAGTTTGGGCTTCAAAGAATTGGCTGGGGTATTGCAAAGAAGGTTATACTTGCAGATAGAACAGCACCACTTGTAAATAATGTATTTGGTAATTTTGAAATGTATACAGGTTTTCATTACATTATGGCAGTACTTATGTATTCTGTACAGCTTTACATGGACTTTTCTGGTGGTATAGATATCGTAATTGGTGTTGCGCAGATGTTTGGAATTACAATGGATGAGAATTTCAGACAACCATATTTTTCAAAGTCAATTGGCGAGTTTTGGAGAAGATGGCATATTACACTTGGTACTTGGATGAAGGACTACATATTCTATCCGCTGTCATTGTCAGGAGCAATGCACAAGTTTGGAAAATGGTCTAAAAAGCATTTTGGCAACACTTTTGGAAAGACACTTCCTATATGTTTTTCAAATATACTTATATTCTTTATAGTCGGTATATGGCATGGTGCAGCATGGAAATACATTATGTATGGACTTTATAACGGTTTTATTATAGCATTTAGTAATTTGGCAGAACCTTTATATCACAAGGGGCTTGAAAAGTTCCATATAAATGCACAGGGGAAACCTTGGGTATTATTTCAGATAATAAGAACATTTATTCTTATTAATATTGGTTGGTACTTTGATATGGCAACAGGTCTTAACAGCGCACTTGTAATGATTAAGTATTCTATATTAGGACTCAACGCAAGACAGTTTACGGATGGAAGTCTTTTTACACTTGGAATGAGTTTTAGAGATTATGTTATTGTAATTATAGGCTGTATTGTGGTATTTATAATAAGTCTACTAAAAGAAAAGCACATTAATATTAGAGAAAGTATAGCAAGCAAACCTATAGTAGTAAGATGGGCTATATATTACGCATTTATAATAGTTATACTTATATGGGGCTATACAGGAGATACACAAGGATTTATATACGCTAATTTCTAATAAAAATATTTAACACTTAAGAAACATTTATTAAAAAGCAATAAGTGTCAGTTAGTATTGAGATTGTAAAAGGAGTATGAAATGTCAGAAACAGGAACAGTAAATGTAAATGAAATAATGAAGCAAATCAGAAATGATATTCAAGAAAAAGGTTATACAAACGATATGTTAAGCTTTGACGATGTTATCGTTGATGTAGGAACAGGTCAAGTTACAAAGTTTGACAAGGTAAAGTTTAATGAAGAAATCTTTAACATTAATCACGAATGGAATGTACAAGCTTACAGACCATTACAAGGCGGAAAGGTATCAGTATTTTTTAAGAAGGTAATTAGACGACTTGTATACTTTTTTGTAGAACCTATCGTACTTGCACAAGATGGCTTTAATGCTTCACTTGTTCGTATGATGAACCAGATGAACTGCTATATTGATGAACAAAACGACCAGATAAAAGAGTTAAAGGAAAAGATTGAGGAGCTTGAAAAAGCCGCAAAGGAATGAGGATTATATGAGAGTTATTCAGCTTATATCAACAATTGCATTTGGTGACGCAGTAAGTAATGATACACTTGCTTTGCAAGATGTTATAAAAAGTATGGGGTATACTACAAGAATATATGCAGAAAGTGTTGTTACTCCTTACGATAGTAAAATAGCACTTCCAATTGAAGAAGTTGGCGAGTTAAGTAAAGATGATATTGCCATTTATCACCTTTCAACTGGAAGTCAGCTAAGTTTTGACTTTGCTGATTATAAGTGTAGAAAAATAGTAATATATCACAATATAACACCACCAGAATTTTTTGATGGCAATAATCAGTTTATTAAAGGAATTAATGAATGGGGGCTTGAGGGGGCAAGATATTTAAAAGACAAAGTGGATTATTGTCTTGCTGACTCAGAATTTAATAAGCAGAATTTGATAGATATGGGATATACTTGTCCTATAGATGTACTTCCTATCGTTATTCCTATGAAGGATTATCAAAAAACACCAGCTAAGGCAGCAATGAAAGACTTTGGTGATAATTATACTAATATAATGTTTGCGGGTAGAGTAGCACCGAATAAGAAGCAAGAAGATATTATATCAGCATTTTATTATTATAAGAAGCTTTATAATCCAAATTCAAGATTAATTCTTGTTGGCTCATGTAAACCAGAAGAAGTCTATTTTCAGCGACTTCAAACATATATAAGAAGACTTGGAATAAGAGATGTTATATTCACAGGGCATAGAAAGTTTAACTATATATTAGGCTGTTATAAGTCTGCCGATGTATTTGTGTGTATGAGTGAGCATGAAGGCTTTTGTGTACCACTTGTTGAAGCTATGATGTTTGATGTGCCAGTTATTGCATATAATTCAACAGCAATTCCATGGACTTTAAATGGTAGTGGAATATTACTAGATGACAAAGACCCAGTACTTGTTGCGGGTTGTATAGACAAGCTTGTAAAGGATAATAATTTAAAACAACAAGTAATACAAAAACAACGTGAACGTTTAAAAGATTTTGAATATGAAAAAATAGCAACAATGTTTAAAGAATATCTTAACGCATTTATAAATGGTCAGAAAAAGTGAGGATTTATATGAAAAAGATTGGTTTTGTAATCCCCTGGTATCACAAGGATATTCCGGGTGGTGCGGAGCAGGAACTAAGAGGTATTGTAAAACATTTACATGAAAAGAATGTTCCAGTTGAAATACTTACAACTTGTGTTAAGGAATTTTCGGCAGACTGGACAGAGAATTACTTCAAAGAGGGAATGGACTTAGTAGATGATATTCCTGTAAGAAGGTTTAAGGTTAGAAAAGGTAATATGGAAGAATTTCATAAGGTTAATTACAAGCTTATGAATAATATTAATATTACAAATATGGAAGAACATATATTTATTGATGAAATGATTAACAGCCCAGACCTGTACGAGTATATATATGACCATAGTGAGGATTATCATAGATTTGTGTACATTCCATATATGTTTGCAACAACATATTTTGGTATTATGTCATGTCCTTTTAAGTCGATATTAATACCTTGTTTGCATGATGAAAGTTATGCGTATTTTAGAATATTTAAGGACTTATATAAAGACTTGGGTGGAATTATATTTCATGCAAAGCCTGAAATGGAGCTTGCTAACTGTATATATGACTTAAGAGCTGTAAAGCAAGAAAACTTAGGTGAGGGCGTAGAAACTGACTTTGAATATAATGCTGAACGTTTCAGAAAGAAATACAACATAAATGACCCTTATATAATATATGCAGGCCGAAAGGACTCAGCCAAAAATATTAACACACTTATTACTTATTTTGACGAGTTTAAGAAAAGAAATAAAACACATAAAGCCTTAAAGCTTATTCTTATAGGCGGTGGTAGTGTAGACATACCAGATAGTATTAAAGATGATGTGATTGACTTAGGCTTTGTTGATATACAAGATAAATATGATGCTTGTGCGGGGGCGCAGCTTCTTTGTCAGCCATCTAAGAATGAAAGCTTTTCAATTGTTATTATGGAGAGCTGGCTTTGTGAAAGACCTGTGCTTGTCAATAAAGATTGTAAGGTTACAACTAACTTTGCAAAGGAAGCTAACGGTGGTTTGTTCTTTAAGGATTATTTTGAATTTGAAGGCGGTGTCAATTACATTTTAGATAATCCAGAAACAGCAAAGCAGATGGGACTTAACGGAAGAAAATATGTTCTTGATAATTTTAGATGGGATATTATTATAGAAAAACTTTTAAGGTTCTTTGAAGTAGAACAATAATTAGTTGCAGAGCAAAAGTGATTGATTGTTGTATGCTTATTAGAGAAAAAGAAAGGGGCTTACTTGTGAAAAAAATAGCAATTATAAATCAAAGATATGGACTTGAAGTAAATGGTGGTTCTGAGTTGTATTCAAGACAGATTGCGGAACGACTTACAGCAAAGTATGAAGTTGAAGTGCTTACATCTTGTGCTATTGAATATGTTAATTGGGCTAATCACTATAACGAGGGTGTTGAAAAGATAAATGGAGTGACGGTAAGAAGATTTAAGACACACCATGAAAGAGTTCAGCGAATATTTTCTGCTCTTGACTCTGAAATGTTAAGAAATCCTGAAGCTGATAAGGAATTATCTGATGAATGGATAGAGCAGATGGGACCATACTGTCCCGACCTTGTTGATTATGTAGATGAACATCAAGATGATTATGATGCTATTATAATTGTAACATATCTTTATTATCCTGCTGTAAAGAGTATGCAGCGTGTAAAAGATAAAGTAATATTTATTCCTACAGCACATCAAGAGCCGTTTATACATTTTAAAATGTATAGAGAAATGTTTAACGCACCTAAGGCATATGTATTCTTAACGGATGAGGAAAAAGAGCTTGTACACAGCATTTTCCACAATGAAGATATTCCATATGAAGTTATGGGTGTAGGCGTTGATGTGCCTGAAAAGCCAGATGCTAAGGCATTCAAGGAGAAATACAACCTTGACAATTATTTCATATATGTAGGAAGAATTGACGAAGGTAAAGATTGCCCTAGAATGTTTAATTACTTTATGGAATATAAGAAACGTAATAAGAATAACTGTAAACTTGTACTTATGGGTAAGCCTGTGTGTGCAATTCCTCAACACAAGGATATTATAAGTCTTGGTTTTGTAAGTGATGAAGATAAGTTCAATGGAATTATGGGTTCAAAAGCTCTTATATTGCCATCTAAGTTTGAAAGTCTTTCAATATCAGTACTTGAAGCGATGACTCTTTCAAAGCCAGTTATTGTAAATGGTATCTGTGATGTATTAAGGGGTCACTGTACTAAGAGCAATGGTGGGCTTTTTTATAAGAATTATTTTGAATTTGAAGGCTGTTTAAATTATATGCTTACACATGATGCGGAATATGAGATAATGTGTAAAAATGCTAGGAAGTATGTTGATGATTATTTTCAGTGGGACGATATTATGCGTAAATTTGATAAGGTGATTGATGGAATTTCTAACGAGTAATTAGAATGGTTTAGGTTGTGAGGCTATCAGAAGTATATATATACACACACACCAGTAAAAGTACAGTAATCTATATTTGTATGCCATTATCGAACAAGGGTGTTCGCTATTGTCATACAAATATAGCTCACTGTTCTTTTAATGGTGCATTTAGTATATATATACTTCTGATAGCTTGTTGAACGGTCTTGAGCTACTATTCTTTCTATATGGAGTGAGTTGGAGTTAGAAATTCATTTTTGGGATGTGGTGTTTGGAAAAGAGAAGTTAGAACTTTAGCTTTTATGGTGTTTGTTGGTGAATAGACTGATTTGGATTGGGTAATTTGGGGTAGAAATTTGCTTTTGGGGTATGAGTTGGTGGATAAATAAATTGGATTGGTAATTTGGAGTTAGTAAGTATAGAAATTGGCTTTGTGGCGTGGAATTGGTGAATATTATAGGTGTTTGAATTTTTGATTAAGTGAGGAGAATATGGAGAAGATTAAAGGGCATTTTAAAAGGCAATGGAAGGAATATGTTGGAGTACTTATAATGTGGCTTGTTATAGGGCTTGTGCTTATATTTGGTTATAAGTTGTGGAACCTTGACTTAGATGTACCTATGGCTTATGCAGGCGGTGATGAAATGAGTATTCTCGTTCAAGCTAAAATGCTTGAGAGTCAAAGTTGGGTGTTGTCAAGTGACAGGCTTGGTGCGCCGTATGGTACTACATTTTATGATTTTACTTCGAATATGATGCACAATACAGAAACGGTAATACTTAAAATATTTGTGATGATTACAGGAAATGCGGCAGCAGGCGTTAATCTTACATTTTTATCAATATTTTTTATGGCAGGAATTATATCGTATTTTGTATTAAGACAGTTAGGTATAACTTATTGGGTAGCTTCTTTAGCTTCAGCAGTATTTGGCGTATCGCCATATATGTTTATGAGAGGAGCAGGTCACATTGTACTTGCAGAAGCTTATTTTGTTCCGTTGTCATTGCTTTTGTGCTTTTGGATATTTGAAAGAGATGATGTATTAAGAATTGATAAAAATTTCTTTAAGGTAAAGAAAAATTACATTGCAATAATCGCAATAATCTTAATTGCAAACAATGGTATTGCGTATTATCCTTTCTTTACTTGCTTTATGCTTGTTGTAACTGCAATTTCAAAGTTTTTAAAGGATAAGCATTTTAAAGATGTGTTAAGGGCATTTACATCTATAGTAGGAATATGTATATTTGTAGTATTATCAATACTTCCTGGGTTTATATATTCTGCTATTAACGGCAAAAATATTGATGCGGTTGTGCGTACTGGTTTTGCCGAAACAGAGCTTTATGGCCTTAAAATTATACAGCTTTTTATTCCAGCTAATTCTCACAAAATAAAGTTTCTTGAAAATATGATATCGGAGTACTACGACAATTCTCCACTTATCAATGAAAATATTACTTCTTATATAGGTATAGTAGGAATTTTAGGTTTTATAATTCTTATGTTTGTATTATTTATAAGGAGAGATACTATAGTAAAGAAAAGACTCGCTTTTCTTTCTGAATTAAACCTTATGCTTGTATTGTTAGGAACACTTGGTGGTTTCGGAACTATGTTTGCATTTTTAATTTCGCCATTGCTGCGAGCTTATACAAGAATATCAATATTTATTGAATATGTGTGTATTGTTGCATTTGCAGTTGTTATTGACTATCTTTATAAGAAATATTTGAAAAGCTCTAAGGATAAAATCAAGCGTTATACTGTAATGGCAGTAGGTGCTGTTATTATGATAGGTGCGTCATTTGAAAATTTCCCTGAAGGGTATGACCCAGATTATAATGTCATATATGCAACATATCATTATGACAGTGAATTTATCGCTCAGATTGAGAGTATGGTAGAAGAAGGCGCTATGATTTACCAGCTTCCATACCATAAGTACCCAGAAGGAGAAGCTGTCAATGAAATGGGAGATTATCAGCTTTTTGTAGGCTTCCTTCATTCAGAAAAACTCCGTTGGAGTTATGGCTCTGTAAAGGGTAGAGAGGGTGATGAGTGGAATAAGAGTGTGTCAAAGATGAGCTACAAAAAGATGGTTAGCACATTAAAAGAGGCAGGCTTTGCAGGAATTTATATAGATAGAACTGCTTATGAAGAAGACACTTGGGAAACAATGGAGAAAAAGCTTTCAGAGATTATAGGCAATGAGCCAATAGTTAGTGAAAATAGTAGTTTAAGCTTTATCAAGTTTTAAATTGTGAAAACTCAAGTAATCTACAGATTGACAAAGAATTGTAATAAATGTATAATTGCGTTTATAAGTGGGACTATGTGTATTTCCACTATTGTTAATAAATGGCAGAAGATATTAGTGTTTTGCAATTGGTTAAAAGACTGGCATTACAGTCTTGTATGGAGGATTAATAATGAAAAGAACAGCATTAATTATGGCAGGAGGCAAGGGAGAGAGATTTTGGCCTAAGAGCCGTTTATCACTTCCTAAGCAGTTTTTATCATTAACAGATGATGGTAAGACTATGATACAGCTTACAGTTGAAAGAATAAGTCCATTAGTTAATATTGAAGACGTATATATAGCTACTAACAAGAATTACAAGGAACTTGTAAAGGAACAGCTTCCAGGTATTCCAGAAGAAAATATTCTTTGTGAACCTGTAGGAAGAAATACAGCACCTTGTATCGGATTAGGAGCTGCTCATGTTGCTAAGAAGTATGATGACGCTACTATGATAGTTCTTGCGTCAGACCACCTTATTAAGAATAATGAGATATTTACAGAAACATTTACACAGGCTTGTGAAGTCGCAGAAAAGGGCGAGAACCTTGTAACAATTGGTATTACACCTAACTATCCAGAAACAGGATATGGTTACATTAAGTATGACCAAAATACAAAGGAAAACAGTGCTTACGCAGTAGAAAAGTTCGTAGAAAAGCCAGTGCTTGAAGTCGCTAAGGAATATTTAGCAGACGGTCATTACCTTTGGAATAGTGGAATGTTTGTATGGAAGGTGTCAACTATTCTTAATAACTTTAAGAAGTTACTTCCAGATTCTTACGAAGCACTTATGAAGATTAAGGCTTCTGTAGGAACAGATAAGGAAGAAGAAGTACTTAATACAGAGTTTATGAATCTTGAAGCAGAGTCAGTTGACTATGCTATTATGGAAAAGGCTGAGAATATTTATATTATTCCGGGTAACTTTGGCTGGGACGATATAGGCTCATGGCTTGCAGTAGGAAGAATTAAAAAGACAGACGAAGATAACAATGTTGTAAATGGCAATGTGGTTACAGTAAACACTAAGAATTGTGTAATAGAAGGCGGCGAAAAGCTTATTGCAACAGTTGGTCTTAGAGATATAGTAGTTGTTGATACTAAAGACGCAACACTTATTTCTACAAAGGAAAATGCAGGTGAGATTAAGAAAGTACTTGCAAAGCTTAGAGAAGCAGGAAAGAACGAATATTTATAAAATAGTTTTATATTAAAAAATAAAAATTTTAGAAAGGAAAAGCTATTTAGATGGTTGCTGCAAAAAATTAGCATTAAGTATCTTGCAGGTAATTAGGTTTGAAGGGACAATCATCTAGCATATACATAGTATATGTTTTTAGTAGCAGATTAAAAATGAAAAACGCATTAATCACAGGTATCACTGGACAGGACGGTTCATATTTAGCAGAGCTTCTTCTTGAAAAGGGCTATAATGTATATGGTC
>URYE01000053.1 GCA_900551945.1 uncultured Eubacterium sp.
TACCATAAGAAATATATTTATGGGCTTTTTTATTTGTCGAACTCACGTTAAATTATTTACTTTTAAGGATAAAAAAGATAAGATGTATTATATTAACCAATTAGTCTTAATAGACTGTATTATTATAATAGGAGTATATATAACATTTGAAACTAATTTTTTTAAGAAAGAAATAAGAGATAATTTTGAAATTACTGAAATGATGAAAAGAGCATGGGCTGCGCAAATGGAAGTACTTCAAGTGGTTGCAGAAATATGTGATAAAAATAATTTGCAATACTTTGCTGACTGGGGTACTTTATTAGGAGCGGTCCGACATAAAGGCTTTATTCCGTGGGATGATGATATTGATATATGCTTAAAAAGAGAAGATTATAATCAATTAATTAATATATTGCCAAGTCAATTACCATATGGATTTGTAGTGGCTGGAATGTATGCATCATCTGAACGATTAAGAATGGCAGCATATGTTCCTCAGTTGCGTGTTATTGCAGATGAAACATTATGGAATTTTAATGATTATATGAAATATTTTCACGGTTTTCCTTATCAACGAGTAGGAATTGATATTTTCCCATTAGATTATATACCTAAAGAAGATGAATTAGCACAGTTACAAAAATTAATAATTCAACAAGGCATTATTATTTTAAGAGATTGGGATACTATAGAAAAGTCTGGTCAATTAACAACTGCATTAAAAAACTATGGAAATTTATGTGGTATACAAATAGAAATAAAAGAAAATATCAAAAATTATCTATGGAAACTAATAGATAATGTTACATCTCTATATCATAAAGATGAAGCTGAATATATGACTAATTATTCAATGTGGCTTAATATTGATAATTATAAATTAAAAAAAGAATGGTATGATAAAACTGTTATGCTTCCTTTTGAAAATATAAAAATTGCCGCTCCTATGATGTACCACGAGGTATTAACAGCACAGTTTGGTGACTATATGATACCAACACAAGGGGCTACTAAACACGGATACCCATTTTATGGTAATATGGAAAACGAACTTAAAAAGCAAATAAAAGCTACAGGTTTTAAAGGTAGTATTGATGAATTTTGCCGTGCTGTTTCTAGCGGAGAATTATCAGTTTTAAAAAAACTTCAAACTAATGTAATATTAATTACTCAGTTTGAAGTTTTGTATAATCAACTATTATTAATATACCTTATATAAAATACTTACTGTTATATCGCCTTCTGACCATCCTTCAATATTACCTTCTGTTATATCTCCTTGTATATAAAAACCTGAAATATTGTTATTAGAATTAACTCCGCCTAATTCCATAATATAAACATTTGGATTATCTCCATTGTTAAGCTTATATTTATTACCATTATTATCTACAAGATATAACACACATGGAGGTTCATCTGTAGCACTTTGTTTTTTTACATTTACCTTAAAATTAATAATATTAATATCCACTTCATCTTCTGAGCTATTTTCAAAACTTACATAATTAGAGTAAATATTAGTATCACCATTGATTTTATATGGGTCAACAACTATTGACACTTTAGTTGGAACACTCACCATAATATCCTTGGCATTAGTTGTTTCTGTACTTTCAACATTTTCTGTTTCTTTTGATATTTCTTTTTGTGTTTCATTATATACAAAAGTTTCTTCAGGTCTTGTAATTGTTGCACTTTCTGTTGCCTTTGTTGTGTTGTCTATTATAGACTGTGTTTCTTTTGCTGTTGCACTTTCTACAGCCCTTGCTTTATTATCTGTTGTAGATTGTGTCTCTTTTGCTGTTGTACTTTCTACAGCTGTTGTTGTATTTTCTGTTGTAGATTGTGTTTCTTTTGCTATTGTACTCTCTACAGACTTTGTTGTATCATCATTTTTTGTTGTACTAACTTCTTCTTTAGTACTTATCTGCTCTGATGTACTTGTTTCTTGTGTTGTAGTTTCATCTTTTAAAACTTCTACATTCACATAAAATCTCATCTGATTATCACTAATAAAATACTCATTCAATAATGAAAAATCATAATTTATTGTATCTTCTATATTGACTATTATTGGACTAATAACAGTGCCTGCACTAGGAGTAGCGTTTTCATCTTCCCACATAAGATTTCCATAAGGAATTGCTTCATAAGTTAATTCAACATCTTTTAAAGACTGTCCTTCTTTAATTGTTGATAAAGTAACTTTTGGTAATTCTGTTACAATAACCTTATTGACAGCTACGTCTATATTTTCTGCAAATTGTTGGACTAAATCTGCACCAGATACTTCATCTTTATGTTTTATTACAAATTGAAATACATCAGAGTATTCACCAGCTTGTAACCCTTTTTTTAAATTAAAATCAAGCTGTGTTCTTGAAGCTGGCATAATAATATAATTCTGGAATAATTCTGAATTATAATCATATATATTATTACTTGAAAAACCTGTTGAAACTAATTCAATTGGCTCTGTCAATGTATTTATAAAAGCTATACTTCCCATCTCAAATGTATCATATCCATACACAAAATCTTGATTTGTAAATACAGACATATATACACCATCAATCAACTGCTTTACAGCTACTAGTTCAACATTTATATCACTTTTAGGCATTTGAAAGGTAATAATATTATTATCATAAGTATAATCAATTGAATTACCTTGACCATCTATTACATTCATAGTGTATAACGAATAATCCGTTTCCAACTGTACGGCACAATTCACTATATCGCCTGCTTCGACAACAAGTTCCTTTTCTGCAATAATTCCTTTAGATGAATTAATTTGTATATTATATTCATCTTTTATCGCAAAAACATTATTTGTACCAAAAAATACTATAAGAATAAGAAATGGTATCAATGTAACTATCGTTTTAAATAACGTACCTTTTTTCATAATTAGCCTCCTTACCTAAAGTACTTGGGTTCCTTATCTTAAATATATATTTATTTACTGCAAATCATATCTTTGCAAAACTGATTTTTCTATTTATCTTTTGTTTTATTATAACATTATTTCACTTTATTTTCCACATGATTTTTAATAAAATAATACTATTTATAATTTTAGTATACATAATAATATTCAACTCAACTCAATTTCCCACAAAAATATACATATATATTCTTACAACTTATTGAAAATTTATCTTAGAAAGAATTAAAACTATATAATAAAAGTGTATTAATAAAAAATACCTCTTTTATTAATACACTTTTATATAATATATTTTATTTTTGCTTATTGCTATTTTTAATATTTATATTTGAACATTTTGCAAATATAGTTTAAAAACTATTTATTCAGCTGCTACCTGTGGTGTAAATGTTAACTTTAATGTAACATTAATTGTATCACTAGCTGTCCATGGATCATCTGTAGTTGCCTTTGTAGATGTATCTGTCTTTGTAGGATTTGCTACTACATCGCCACCTATCTTAAACTTTGCTTCTGCAGTAGAATCATCTTTCTTACCTAAAGTAATAATATTTGTCTTAGATGCTGCCTTAGTCTTAGTATCACTAGCAGCTATACCAGGAATAGCCATCTGAGTTGCTGCCTTTGCATCATATTTTTCTGCAAAAGTAGCATTCTTATCAACTACTTCTAAGTACATAAATGCTGTCTTAGCTGTTACCTTTCCACCTGATGTAGAAGTTGTTGCAAGTGTAACTCCTTCTGAAGGTTCAGCTTTTAATTCTGCAACATTAACTGCTACTGCTACATCACTTTCATTTTTAATAGATTGTTCTGCTGAAATAACCTGACTCTTATTTGGTGTAGTTATACTAGCACTTGTATACTCCATCTTAAATGGATTAATTATAATATCAGCTGATGTAGGAACTGTTACCTTAATATTAGGTGAATTTACTGTAGATGTACCTGTTATTTCTTTACCTGTTGCTAAACCTGCTATATCTGTTATATTTTGATCATCAGCAAATGCTAATACTGATGAACTTAATACTAAAGTTGTTGCCAAAGCTGCTGCCATTAATTTTCTTCTAATCATAGTTTCTTCCTCCTTGAATAATAAAACTTATATTTGCAAAAATAAAATAATTACTAAATTCATAATACTACTCTTCAACTATAAGCGTTAAACCTACATTAACTTGAGCATGTATTGTCTCTTTATCTTCTTCAACTTGGTTATAGACCAATGTTCCTTCATATGTACCAGGCTCTATCTTCTTAGTAACCTGAAATTCTTCTATACGGCTACCTATCGGAATTAATCCTGAACGGAAAATCTCTTCTTGTGTATCATCTCTATATAAAACCATATACATATCATAATTATTTTTGATGTCATTACCTAGATAACATGCAAAATTTATTCCATCTGTACTAACAGCTTGATTTTTCATAGATAAAGTCATCTGACCTTCTTTTGCTTTTTCATATAACTTATCAACTGCATCTTGTAACTTCTCAGGGTCATCAGCTATAACACGTGCTTCGTATTGTAATCCACTGCTCCTACTGGTTTCTTCTTCTTTATTGTTATCATTTTTACCGTTAAGAACAAAGAATAATACAACACCTATTAATACCACTGCAAGTATTGCTATAATAATAACAAGTATCTTACTATTAGAACCACTTGCCTTTTTTTTATCTTCCACGATAAAATGTTTCCTCCTTGATTTTTTATAACCTATATATCGACCTATATAATAAAAACTTTAGTACTGAATTCTATTTTTTTAATTTTTTCAAATTTTTTATATTATGTCATAAATGTCATATTTTTTAACAAGTTGGCTTATTATGTTTGAAACAAACTTTATATTTAATATATCTTATATAATTATACTTACATAATAAGCTTTAATATATTCTCATCATATTGAAAAGTATGTGAAAGCATTGCTGTTGCACTATTGTCGAGAATTGACTGTTTTGAATACTTTATCATTTCTTTAGCATAATCTGTATCACGAAGCTTAGACTCCGCATTTTGTGTATTTTCACTTGTATTCAAGCTGACTTTACTCTCATGTTCAAGACGATTATTTATAGCACCATAATAAGACCTTATACTATTTACTCTTTTAATTGAAGCATCTAGTGTAGAAATAGAACCACTAGCGCTAGCGCAGTCTAATACATTTACCTTATCAAGATTGAAATCACTTGATGAAAGGTTATACAATCTTACAGCAAGTGCATTCCCTTCCATTGAACCTGATTGTATCATTATATATTCAGGTTGATGTTCTATTACATGGCTTTGTATATCTTTTGATATTGTTACATCTGTTGTATCTGTATTTCTCAATGTATTAGTTGTTGTATCAATCTGGGAAGTAATTGTTTTATAGCTTTCACTACCATACTGGTCTGTTCCAAGTTTTTCTTCTGTTGTTGCATAAGATGTAATAGGTCCATCTACATACAAACCTTCTTTCCCTGCGTTATTTTCATTAATCGTAGGTCGTACTACTTCTTGATAGGACCTTGTATCATATTCTGCTATAATTACATCTTTTGCTTTAAATATATCATGTTCATTAAATGTTGTATGAGCAAATACTCTATCTATCTCACTCGTTAATTGCATTATCTCTTTTTGAATTGCCTCTCTATCTTGCGCTGTATTAGTATCACTAGCACCTTGTACTGCCAACTCGCGCTGTCTTTATAACATATTAGTAACTTCATCCAAAGCTCCATCTGCAACATTAATAAGAGAAATACCATCTTGTATATTTCTTACTGACTGATTAAGTCCCCTTATCTGCCATCTCATCTTTTCTGATATAGAGAGTCCTGCGGCATCATCAGCGGCTGTATTTATTTTGTAACCAGAGGCAAGTTTTTTACTAGTTTTTTGCATAAAAATATTATTCTTACTTTTTACATAACAAATATTTAAAGCAGCAACACCATCTATTCTCACATACTCACCTCCAGACATTATCTAATAATACACAATTTTTAAAATTTTCATAGTATATTATTCTCATTATATTATAATCGTCAATAGTTATGATAATAATAATACTTTTTATATTTGTATATCAATATTTATTATGATATATTTACAAAGTATTATAAAAACCTATGTAAAACATCAATATAACATCTAACAATAAATAATGGAGGAGAATTTTATATGCTTGATTTAAAACAATATAAATATACTGGTGATACACCAAAGCCTGTATTTAATACAACTTTTTATACAGGTAAGGACTTTTATTCTGACGGCGATATCGAAGATAATATAATTAAACTAATTGCTCAAAATCCTACTAATGACTATGAACAAACTATTAGTGAAAATTACTCTTGGCCTGTATTTTATCATCTCACACGCATACGCCAAAATATTCTTAATTGGTATCCTATCAATAATGACTCTGATGTTCTTGAAATAGGCTGTGGAATGGGTGCAATAACAGAATTGCTTTGTAAAAAAGCTCAATCTGTTACTGCTGTTGAATTATCTCAAAAACGTGCAACAGCTACATACCTTAGATGCCGTAATTATGATAACCTTGAAATAATAGTCGGAAATCTTAATGATATACAGTTTAACAAGAAATATGACTATATTACACTAATAGGAGTTCTTGAATATCAGAATAACTTCACTAATTCAGGTAATCCATTTGTTGATTTTCTTAGTAAAATCCGTTCACTATTAAAACCTAATGGAAAACTTCTTATCGCTATAGAAAACAAATATGGTGTTAAATATTGGTGTGGCGCTACTGAAGACCATAGTGGTATTCCTTTTGATGGAATTAACAATTACCGTTTTAGTAATATAGCACGAACTTTTTCAAAAAAAGAACTAAATTCATTAATACATAATAGTGGCTTTAATTACTCATACTTTTATTATCCACTTCCTGATTATAAAATGCCTCAAGCTATATACTCAGAAAACTACCTTCCTAAGAATGGCTCTATTAATAACTGGATACCCTATTACTCTACAAATAACAAATCTATGATAGCAGATGAAACTCATCTTTATAATGACCTTGTTGAGAATAATGTATTTGAATTTTTTGCTAATTCTTTTCTTGTAGAATGTTCTGTTAATAATAATCAGCTTGGTGAAATTGACTATGCAGTTTCATCTCCATTTAGAAATTCAAAATTTGATATTATAACAACTCATTCCACTAAAAATGGCTTCTGTAAAATAGCCACTGACAACAGCTTAAACTTTCTTCATATCATTGATAATAATCACAAAGCAATTGCTTCAAAGGGATTAAATATATGTAAAACTACTGTTAATGATAATATATTATCATCTGAAACTATAACAGGAACACCTCTTACACAATTAATTATTAATGCCTATAAGACTAAATGTAAGGATAATGTATATGACATATTAGATAAAATATATGAAGAAATTAAAAAAAGCTCAAGTTCTTCTGATATACTCAATGATGTATTTAATCGTACTGATGAATTAACTTTAGAAACATTAGATAATAATGATAAGATACTCGCCAATGGCTTTATAGATATGATACATAAAAACTGTTTTGTAGATAGTACGGGTAACTATATATGGATTGACCAAGAATGGTGTTTTAACAACATCCCTGCTAGTTATATACTATTTCATAATATTGTAGAATTATATTCATCAAATTCTTGGTTTAATTCATATATACCTATTACCGAAATTTTTGAACACTATAATTTAAGTAATAAAGCAAATTGTTATTTTAATTTTAAAAACGTAATTCTAACTACTGTACAAAATAAATATTCTGTATTTAATTATAGACAATTATCAGATTTCGATAATAAAGAGATAAATAACAACATTGTCCTATTATATAATAACGTATATGGAAATAAAAATAATATTTCCCAAACAGAACAGGAAATTAACAACATATTAAAAAATGGAACTATTGAAGAACTTATCAATTATGTTAATACACTTACTGATGATATTATATTAAAAGACATTCCTAACATTTCTAAATTCATTGTTAAATACCTTAATTCTGACACAACACAACAACAACAACTTAATATATCGGTCAAGCAATATCAAGATATATCAAAAATTCTATAACAAAATAGCTTAAATAAATAGCCATAAATATATTCCCATAAAATAATCAAATTAAATAAACTACAAAGAAATATATTTATGGCTAATTTATTTATAAATCATATCTTTAAATGCAAACTATCTTTTAATAAATACTATTTTATGATATATTTAATTAAATTAACTATTTTATTAATGAGGTGTTTTATGAAAATATACATATACAGATACGGCAGTATTTGCGAACCCGATATAATAGATGCTTTTAAAAGACTTGGTTTCCAAGTTGATGAAGAAACCATTGAAATATACAAAAAAGACTTATTGCCATCAGAATGTGTCAATCTCACATCTAATAAAATTATCAATAATGGATATCACTTTGTTTTTACTATCAACTTCTTTCCGTGGTTATCATACGTTTGTAATATTGCAAATATTAAATATATAAGTCTAATTGTAGACAGCCCTGTAATTGAATTATACTCTGATGCCATAATGAATAAATGTAATTATATATTTACATTTGATAATGCACAATATGAAGAATTTTACCATCGAAATCCTAATCATATATTTCACATTCCACTTGCCACTAATACAATACGAACATCAGAACTTATAAAAAATACTCCGTCTACATTAAAGCAAAAATATAAAAGTGACATATCATTTATAGGGTCTACTTATCAAGAAAAATGTCCCTATAATAAGTGTACTCTCCCGAATTATGAACGTGGTTTTGTAGATAGTATTATCGAAGCACAATTAAAAATATATGGATATAATTTTATTGAAGAAATATTAAATGATGATTTTGTAAATAATTTTCTTAAATACAACCCTGATATATACCATTTTCCAGATAAATATGACAAAAATTATAAAGCTTTAATCGCACAACAATACATTAGTGTAAAAGTTGCTGAACAAGAACGACTTCGAGCATTAAAAATCCTATCTGATAATTTTAATGTAGATATCTACACAGGAAGTAATACATCTAGTATGCCTAATATACATAATAAAGGTTTTGCAAAATCTCTTACAGAGATGCCACTTATATTTAATCAAAGTAAGATTAATATCAATATAACAGCAAAATCTATACGAACAGGACTTCCCCTTCGTATATTTGACGTACTTGGTTGTGGTGGATTTTTAATTACTAATTATCAAAGTGAACTTCCACAATTTTTTGAAATTGGCACAGACCTTGTAACATATGAAAGTTTAGAAGACTTAAAAGAAAAATGTAAATACTATCTTGAAAATGAAGACGAAAGAAAACAAATTGCGCAAAATGGATATAATAAAGTTAATAAATTCCACACATTTGATAAACGCTTATTGGAAATTCTCGAAATAGTATTCCAATAAAGTACAATAATTAATTAGTGCTGTCGCATTAATAAAAATTTATACGGATATATAAAATTATTTACTAATTAATATATATCCGTATAAAATGTTCTTATTACGACAGCCTATAAATCTTTGCTAATCTAACAATCTCAAATCACTCTATCTATTACCATTTGCTTCATATATTAACTGCAACTGGTCTTTATAAAATGGATAATCGTGATTGCTACCACCAATTTGTGGAACCATATAATTTTCACCATATTTTTGAATTAATATCTTTTCATACCCTACTGGTATTGGAATAGTTGTATATTCAAAAGGTACTTCTATGGCACTTGAATAATACTCTTTAGGATATACATATAGTTCAGGTGGCGTTTTACAAGCGTGTTCCCCCATACTTGCCACATATTCAGATTCTTCATTTGTATACAGCATACAAATGCGTTCTTTTAACTCCCTAATTTGAATAATATATGGTCTATTGCTATCAAATTTTACACTGCACATATTTTCTATAGCTTGTATTGTTGATATAATTTCTTCTTCCTTTAGATTGTCCTTTTCCAATTCATTCATTGTAACTTGCAAAATTCTTATAATGTTACATTGCAATTCATCTTCTTCCTTATTGGGAGCTAAATAATCCAATGGAAATATATCAAGACCAACTACAAATGGACAATTATGGAATTTCTCTAATCTTTCATCATCAAAACTAATTTCTCTACCATTTATTATTCTTCCTAACAACTGATTCCAAGTAGGGTCTGTATGAATATTAATAATTTCATAAGTACCAGCAAGCTCTTTTTGAGCTATTTCACAAAACTTTGTATAATCCTCTCTTTTCATTGATATATCCATATCATCATCCCAAGGAATAAATCCCTTATGTCGCACTGCTCCAAGTAATGTTCCATAATCAGCAAAATATTGTATATTATGCTTTTTGCACAACATATCTACATCATGCAATACTTCTAACTGTGCTGCCCATACTTTTTTCATTAACTTTTCAACATAAAAGCTATTTCTTATTTCTCCTTTAAAAAAACTCTCAGGTACGTTCATATATTCTCCTTTTTAGTATACAATTTTTTTAATTATACCATAAAATATAACATTGTGCTATTTTTACTATTATGTTAAATTATTATATAATTAACAATAACTTCTGAAAGGAATTTTTTATGAAAATATATTTATATAGATACAAAAGTATATGTGAACCAGATATAATTAATTCATTTAAACGCCTTGGGTTTGATGTTTATGAAGAAACTATTGGTATAACAAAAAAGAACTTTCTATATCTGAAAATATCCAAATAACATCAAAAAAACTTTTATCAGACAATTATATGTTTGTATTTTCTATGAACTTTTTCCCCTGGCTTTCAGATGTATGTAATATTATGAAACTACCATATATAAGCCTTATTGTTGATAGCCCTGTCCTTACATTATATTCTAATTCTTTACAAAACGCTTATAATCGTATATTTATTTTTGACAAAACTCTCTTTAACGAATTTTTCAAATTAAATCCTAATAATATTTTTCATATTCCTCTTGCAACAAATGTTTCAAGAACTGATGAACTTATTAACAATTCTAGTAACTCTGTTAAACAACAATTTGCTTGTGATATATCTTTTATAGGCTCTACCTACCAATAAAAGTGTTCCTACAATGATATCAATTTACCTGATTATGAACGTGGTTTCGTTCAAGGTTTAATAGAGGCTCAACTTAAAATATATGGATATAATTTTATTGAAGATGTAATATCTGATGATTTTGTTAACAATTTTATTAAATATACACCTTATTCAAAACCTTTTCCAGAAAATTATTCAGCCAATTATAGAGCAATTGTTGCTCAGTATTATCTTAGTGTTAAAGTTGCTGAACAAGAAAGACTGCGTATATTAAAAATGTTATCTGATAACTTTAATGTAGATATATACACTGGAAGTGATACTTCAAGTATGCCCAATATACATAATAAAGGCTTTGCAGACTCACTACAGCAAATGCCAATTATATTTAATCAAAGTAAAATAAACCTTAACATTACCTCAAAGTCAATACGCTCTGGACTTCCACTCAGAATATTTGATGTACTTGGCTGTCAAGGATTTTTAATAACAAACTATCAAGCTGAAATTCCAGAAATATTTGAAATTGGAAAAGACCTTGTAACTTATGATAGTATGCAGGATTTAAAAGATAAATGTCATTATTATCTTACTCATAATCAAGAACGTATTGAAATAGCACAAAATGGATATGAAAAAGTTAAAAAACTACACACTTATGATGTCCGTTTAACTGAAATTTTAAAACTTTCATTTAGGTTATAAAAATATTACAATAATTTACTTTTATTTTTCATAAGAACATACCCCTCAAACATATATAAATCTTCTTTTGTAGTTATTTTGATATTTGTTTGATTTCCATAAGCTTTATATATCGGTATATTTAACGCATACATCAAACTTGTTGTATGCGGTTCTATTTTATTTAGCAATCCTTTTTCTTCTGCCTGTTTATATATACTTAACAATTTATTGTATTTAAAGCCTTGTGGACACGCTATCTGAACTATTTTATCTCTATCAACCCAATTATTGCTTATATTTCCATCATTAGTCCCCATTAATTGATAACAAGGCGTACAGGATACTGCCATTGAATTTTCAGATGTAACTTTAATAACATCATTAATGATATCTTGACTTGTAAATGGTGCAGCTCCATAATGTATCAATACAATATCATCATTTAAAACCTTATCTTTAAGATTATTCATACCATTTATAACGGAAGCTTGAAATGTTTCTCCTCCACTAGCTATCCATTTTACTTTTTTATAGTTATATTTATTTATCATTTCTTTTAAATAATCAATCCATTCAGAATGACAAACTACTTCTATATTATCAACATTAGAATTATTTTCATATAATTCAATAGTATAAGCCAGTACTGGTTTTTCTAAAACTTCTATAAACTGTTTCGGTCTGTCTGCCCCTACTCTCGAACCTGTTCCACCTGCTAGTATCATTGCTGTAATCATATATTATCTTCCTTTAATAGTATAATTATTGTTAATTTTATATTTCATAACTTTCAATTGCAACATCAATAAATCTAACTAAATTATGATATGATGGTAAAAAGAAAAAGCCGTCATCATCTCCTACACTTCCTTTATATAAACCCCAGCAGAACCAATAAAATGCTGAAATTGGGATAAATCCATAATAGAACCTTTTTTCTCTTGCTGTTAATTCTCGTCCAAAATACGCTTTAAAATATTTCTCAATCTCAGCATCAGTCCAATCATATCTACATATCATACAACATATATCATTTGCTTCATAATTCAAACCAGCATATTCCCAATCAATTAAATATATATTCTCATTACTGTCATACAAATAATTTGGTGCATACACATCATTATGACATAACACTAATTTATAACCTAACTCTTTAGCATCATCTTTTATATAATTGTAAAGTTTTTCCACTTTTTCTATTATATCGGCAAATTCTTTTTTTAGATTTCCTTTAGTATAAGATGCTATCTGCATTAATCTTTTACCTTCTTTAATATTATCAAAAACTTTAACATAACTTTTTGTTTCTATAGAATGTAATTTATGCAAATAATCCATACAAATTTTTAATTGTTCTTCATTATCTTCTAATTGACAATTCTTAGCATTCTCAACGTAATAAGATAACTTCCAACCTTCTTCATCAATATATATTACAGAAGCATCAATATTATAGTTTTTAGCTTGAATTTGTGCAAAAACTTCTGTCTTCCTGTCAATCAAATTATTAGAGCTTCCCCCTGGGTGACGATATACATATTTTGTACCTTTAAAATCAAATGCAAAAGACACATTCGTTAAACCTGCATTAATTACAGAAATATCGTTAATTTCATTTGGAACACAATTTAACACATTACATATATTATGTATTATATCTGAATCAACATTTATTAAAAATTCTGTATCAAATCTTCTCAAATCTTCTATATCTTCAAATTCAATTATGTCATTTTCATTATACAATTGCATATATAATGTAAGTTCTTTTTGATGTTTTGCATAAAATTCTTCCCAAAACAAATTATTTACACCAAAATCATCAATTTCACGCTCTAAAAAACATCTAAACCTATTAGAAAAAGTAGCATTAAAATATGCCTGTCCAACCATTGCCATCTTATTGCTACCACCAACTGAAAAGCCAGTAATAACATTAGCATCAGAATAATCTATTGCAAATTCTTTAAATTTACCAGAATAATAACAACAAGCTCTATACGACAGATTTAGCTTATTGTTATCTATAAATGGATTAATTAAAAAATAATGGTCAGCACAGCATATATATGAGTTTGATAAGTACTCTCTTGCAACATATAAAGAATATAGATTTCCTTTTTTAGAAAATTTATTGTTGATAATAAGTGTTACTCCAAATTTTTGCTCTAAATAAAAAAACTTTTCTTTCATATAACCAACTACAACATAAATTTTATTAATACCAGCTTCTTTTAACTGTTTAATCTGACGTTCTATTAAAATTTCACCTTTTACTCTAAATAATCCTTTTGGTTTTTCATAAGTAAATGGTGCAAATTTGTTTGACTTTCCCGCGGCTAAAATAATAGCATTTTTATTCATTACAAAATCATCCTTTCACCAATTGCAAAATATATAATATATTAAGCTTACCTATACCTTATAATATTTTTATAAATATAAGTATATATATTTTCCAGTTATTTTATTAGTTATATTCATAATTATATACTATAAAAATATAGCATAATTCTTTTTGACCTATTTTTCAATTTACTAAAACAATTAATATATATTTTAAAATATTCAATGGATATTTATTGATATTTTGATTTTAGATAAAAATATCTATTATACAAAAAACAGAACTGGTATATACCAGTTCTGTCCTTGTATAGTAGTATTAATAAATTACTGAAGAAGTGAAAGAACACCCTGATTCTGCTGATTTGCCTGAGCAAGCATTGACTGACCAGCCTGTAAAAGGATGTTATTCTTGCTGTATTCAACCATTTCTTTAGCCATATCTGTATCACGAATACGAGATTCAGCTGCTGATGTATTCTCACTTGTTGTATCAAGGTTGTTGATTGTATGCTCAAGTCTGTTCTGAATAGCACCAAGCTTAGAACGATTTGAAGATACTTTGTTAATAGCTTCCTGTATACTAGTAATCGCATTACCTGCTTTATCATTTGATGATACATCTAAATTATTTACAGTTAAATCACTTGCACCTAAAGATGAAATTGATATACTTATTGTCTGTCCTTCAAGAGAACCAACCTGAAGCTTCTTATCATTAAAGTCACCATTCAATAAGTTCATAGTGTTAAACTGAGTTGTATCTTTAATTCTATCAATTTCTGATGCAAGCTGAGTTATCTCATCACCAATAGCAGTTCTATCATCATCTGTGTTAGTATCATTAGCTGCCTGTGTAGCTAATTCATTCATTCTCTGTAAGATAGAATGTGTTTCATTAAGAGCACCTTCAGCTATCTGAATAAGTGAGATACCATCCTGTGCATTAGAAGAAGCCTTATCAAGACCTCTAATCTGGCTTCTCATCTTTTCTGAAATTGAAAGACCAGCAGCATCATCACCAGCTCTGTTAATTCTATAACCTGATGATAACTTCTCTGTTGACTTTGACTGTGCACTTGAAACGCCACTTAACTGTCTGTTTGTGTTCATAGCTGACATATTGTGTTGTACTACCATAATTATTTCCTCCTTGAATATCCTGTGGCTTCCTTGCCACAAAGTTAATTAATTAGTTCAATAACATATATTTGCTATTGTTATTTATTATATCGGACATTGTTTTTTAAACTTTAGCCCCTATATAAAATTTTTTTATTTTAATAGTCTACTTTTTCTTGTCCATAAATTGTGGTGCATAATCTATATTTCTTTGTACCTTATAATAAGCACTTGCCGTTTTAGTACTTTTCTTAGCATTCTGTATATCGGCTTTCATCCTGTTAAACTTTCGCCCAACAATAACCTTATTCCTTGACTCTTGTGCCTGCACCTTTACACTTAGAGCTGTTATTTCTTTTATTAAGCCTTGTAATTGCTTTATCTGTTCTGAATAAGCCTGCTTATTATCTCCAATTGAAGCCTTAACTCTTTCAAATAAAGCTTCAAAGCCCTTGTCAAGCTCAAGCAACTTATCTATTAACTCACCCTTTTGCTCAATATTTGAATAAAATTCACTGTCATTAAATGATGAATTATCCATCATTGCCATATTAGCTTGACTTATATTAAGCTCTGATATCTGTTGCAATATATCTCTTTTCATTACAAGGCTTTCTATCATCATCTGAAGATAACTATCTGTCATCACACAGCACTCCCTTTAATGAATACATCTTGTTTACTTATACACTTTTAGTATTTTTCATTACTTCTTTCCAAGTATCTCTCATTTCTCTTAGCTCTACAAGCGCCGTTTCTATATCTTCTGTTTTTTTAGAAACATTAGCTCTGACCAACAAATTATATATATACTTATATATGTTCTCAAAGTCTTCTGCTACTGGATACTTGTGATTAAGTGTAGCTCTCAATTCTTCTATAATTGCCTGTGCCTTTTTTAAATTATTATGAACTTTCATAATATCTTTTTGCTCAACACCAATAATTGCCACATTACAGAACTTAATTGCTCCCTCATATAAAAGCAATGTAAGCTCTGCTGGTGAAGCTGTAAGCACTTTATTATTATTATATTGTGAATATGCCTGTTGATTAATAGCCATCTTTATATCCTCTCTTTTAACTGTATAATTCATTAGAACAAATTTCTACAATATATTATATATCACAACACACTTATACGCAAACAATAATTTAACTAAAGTAGCTTGAAAGCGATGACTGTTGAGAATTAAGTGAAGCCAGTGCTGACTCCATACTTGAAAACTTCTTATAATAAAAATCTTCCCAAGTTGATATTTGTGTCTCTTTATCCGATATCTTCGTTGTATAATCAGAATATTCTTTTGCCATCTCTTTGTCGTTATATACTTTTAATGAACTACTAAGCGATGTAGCCTGCATTTTCTTTCCCAAGTCTGAATATAAGTCAGCAGACAACTTTGAGAAGAATGATATAACAGTATCTGGGTCACTTGCAATTGCTGCTTTTAACTTATCTTCATTAGATTTTGATACACTATCATCACTATCACCATCTATATGTAATACGCCCTTTTCATTCTCTCCGGAAGAAAAATAGCCTGCTGTTGATATTCCAAAGCTTGACAATGAATATGACTTACCATTAATAGTATATGACTTAAGCATATCATTTTTCATCATTGATGAGATTGAACTTAGTGTACTATCACGTCTAAGAAGTGATGTCTTAACTTTATTCTCCCATTCTGTTATCTGGTCATCTGTCATTGCTGACTTTTCATCACTTGTAAGGGGTTCATATCCTTTTGCACTCGCTGCATTATAAGCTGTATCTATCTCTTTTATAAGACTATTATAATCACTTATAAGGCTTTTTATTGCATCATACATACCATCAACGTCATTGTCAGTTGTAATAGTTATCTCATTGTCACCTGTAAGTGCTGTTGCTGTAATTGTAAGGCCGTTGATTGAATATGTATTAGTGTTATTAGTGAACTTTGCACCATTAAGTTCTATTTCGGAGTCTTCTGCATATACTCTCTTTGCACTTGTATCTGTTGATGTCTGCGATACCCCTAACAAAGCATAATCTTCATCAGTAGCTGTTCCTGCATTAATTCTATCAGCTGCCGCTATAGCTTTTTCGGCATATTCATACTGTGATGTAGCTGTCGCTTTATATTTATTAATAGCCGCAGTATCATCATTTCCTACTGCTGTTTCTGCATATGAATATGTGTAATTTTCTGTATCAATTTTACCATCTTCACCTACATATTGTTGCATATTGTTGTCAATAATATATATCTTACCCTCTTCAGCATTTATTGTATATGCACTGTCTAAAGCTCCAAAGCCTGCCTCTTCATACATATTAGCAATTTTTTCAGTATTGCTATCAAGCTTTGACTGCGCACTATCAATCTGTTGTTGAGTTGATGTCTGAAGCTTTGTAGCTGCTTCTATTTTGCCTGTAGTAAGACTTGAGATACTATTTAATGCTGCAAGTTGCTTTTTTGCTTCTGCTTTCTCATCATCTGTGCTTATATCACTTTTAGCTGTTTCATTCCACGCATCTATTTTAGCTTGAAGGTCTTTTTGTGCCTGCTCAATATTAGCACCATCATCACCAGCTGTTGAGATAAATTCATTTATATATTTTAACTTTAAATTAGCTGTTTCCTTATCTGATGTCGCTGATTTAATATTGCTAAGATAAGTACTTACATTACTATTAAAAGAGCTTACATCACTGTTATACTTAGACTCAGCATAACTGCTTGCATAAGTATCTGCATCAGAATAACTATTAACCAAACTCTTATATGAAGCTACTATATTGTCAATATTGTCCACTGATGTATCAGCAAGCCCTAATGAACTAAGTGCTTTCATACCACTTTCACTAGCTGCTGTTAGTGAAAATTCGTGTTCTGTTCCTGAATTTTTAGAACTTACAAAGAACCTTTGGTTAGTTTCATCAAAACTTGCATTAACACCTGCTGCCTTTAATTGTGATACTAAATTATCCACTGTCATATCATCAGATAATTGTATGTTAGTAGTATTTCCATCTGCTGTTACTTGAAGACTTCCTGATGTACCACTTCCTATATTTGTTATATCACTAAGCTTAGTTGTACCTGTAACTTTAGTTGTACTTCCATTCGAGTCTGTTGCAGATATTACTCCACCTGTCAAGTATCCTGCCTTTGCAAGCTTATTCACCTTAAGCTTTTGTGTTCCTGTAACTGCTGAAGTTGAAGCATCAACAGCTGCATAATTTGAATTAGATACTGTTGCTTTTTTAAGATTGTAATTCTTTGAAAAACGTGATGTACTTAATGAACCTGTATAGAATGAATATATCTTACTATTCATAGTACTCCACTTTTCCTGTTTCCAAGAAAGTTTTGTTTGTGCTTTTACAAGGTTATCTTTTTGTAATCTATACCCTGACACCAACGCCGATACTAAAGATTCTGTATCAAGACCTGATGACATACCTGAAAGTCTTATAGGCATATTAACACCTCCATTTAATTATCGTCTTTCATCAACGAGGAGTCCTGCAAGTTCCCATGCCTTTGCAATCATCTTTAAGGCTTTATCAGATGGAATTTCTTTGATTACCTCGTCTGTTTCCTTGTCTTTAATTGTAATTGTAACTCTATGAGTTGGTTCATTATAACCAAACTCTGCTACCGTATTACGATTAATTAATTTATTAATTTCTTTAATGTCTGGCATTTGTCTTTGAGCATTACCGTCGTCCTGATTTTTGCTCTTGCTCTGACTATCTGAATTATTAGCTGCACCCTCATTTGTCTTACTAATTACTTGTGTTGAGTAATCTGATGTAACATTAACTGCATCTGATGTATTAATACTAACTTTAGATACACTTTCTACGGGTTTTGCCTGTGTTACTGCCTGACTTTGATAATTCTGAGCACCTGCTGCTCCCTTTACTGCTTCAATTCCCATTGTATCCACCTGCCACTTAAAATATAGACAAACATATCCATATCAAGAAATCGGACGTTTTACAAACATTCCTTACTGCTTCATCGTGTATGCTTTCGTAATCATAAATGACATACTACTTACAAGTTCTTGTACACTCCACAGTCGTAAATTCCCGACTTAGCCATCGGT
>URYE01000054.1 GCA_900551945.1 uncultured Eubacterium sp.
TGTATTGGCAGGACAGGATATATCTATTGTAAAAGATACTCCTGGCGTAACAAGAGATAGAATATATGCAGAAGTGTCGTGGCTTGATAAGTCATTTACACTTATTGACACAGGCGGTATCGAGCCAGATACAAATGATATCATTCTTTCACAGATGAGAGAACAAGCAGAAATAGCCATTGAAACAGCCGATGTAATTATATTTTTAACAGATGTAAGACAAGGACTTGTAGACTCAGATGCAAAAGTAGCTGATATGTTAAGAAGGTCACATAAGCCAGTGCTTCTTGTAGTAAATAAAGTGGATAACTTTGATAAGTTTATGCCAGACGTATATGAGTTCTACAATCTTGGTATCGGGGACCCAATTCCAGTATCAGCCGCTTCAAAGCTTGGTATTGGTGATATGCTCGATGAAGTTGTAAAGAACTTCCCAGAAGGCTCAGATATAGACGAAGAAGACGACAGACCTAAGATAGCCATAGTAGGTAAGCCTAACGTAGGTAAGTCTTCTATAATCAATAAGCTTATTGGAAACAATCGTGTAATCGTTTCTGATATCGCAGGAACAACTAGAGATGCGATTGACACACCAGTAGTCTACAATAAGAAAGAATATGTGTTTATTGACACAGCAGGTCTTAGACGTAAGAATAAGATTAAAGAAGAAATTGAAAGATATAGTATTATTCGTACAGTGGCAGCAGTTGAAAGAGCCGACATTGTCGTTATAGTAATCGACGCAACAGAAGGTGTTACAGAGCAAGATGCTAAGATTGCGGGTATAGCTCACGAAAGGGGCAAAGGTATTATTATCGCCGTTAATAAGTGGGATGCTATTGAAAAGAATGATAAAACTATATATGAACACACTAATAAGATAAGACAGACACTTGCATTTATGTCTTACGCAGAAATATTATTTATTTCCGCAAAGACAGGTCAAAGACTTAATAAGCTTTATGAACTTATTGATACTATTATAGAAAGTCAAAACCTTAGAATACCAACAGGTGTATTAAATGAAATTCTCACAGAAGCAGTTGCAATGCAGCAGCCACCTTCAGATAAGGGTAAACGACTTCGTATCTACTATATGACTCAAGTAGCTGTAAAACCACCTACATTTGTAATGTTTGTTAATGACAAACAGCTTACTCATTTTTCATATACACGATATATTGAAAATAAGATAAGAGAGTCCTTCGGCTTTAGAGGTACATCTATTAGATTTATTAATAGAGAACGTAAGGAAAAATAAGCTATTGGAGGTTGTTTCTGATGACAGAACGTATATTATGTCTTGTAATCGGATATATTTTTGGAAATGTTTTTCAAACAGGGTACTGGTATGGCAAGTTTAATCATATAGATATAAGAGATTATGGAAGTGGTAATGCCGGTACTACAAATGTTATGAGAACACTAGGTAAAAAAGCTGGAATTATAACATATCTTGTAGATGCTTTAAAAGCTGTGTTTTCTGCAATAGTAATACACTTTATATTTGGAAAAAACAGCGATTGTGAAATGCTTTTATTCTTATATAGTGGTCTTGGCGTTGTACTTGGTCACAACTTCCCATTCTACCTTAAATTCAAAGGTGGAAAGGGGATTGCGGCTTCATCTGGCGTTGTAGTGTCGTTACTTTTATTTCCTAAGCACTGTTGGATACTTACAGTGTTAGGTATTATTACATTTGCGTCAGTTACATATATTTCAAAATACGTTTCACTCGGTTCGCTTGTATTTATCGGTGCATTTTTTATTGAAATGATAATCTATGCCGTAAATGGTTGGTTGCCACTTGCAGGTAGTGATTTATATGAAGCACTTGTACTTGTATTTATAATAACTGCGCTTGCATTTATAAGACATCATGGTAATATTAAGCGATTAATTAATGGAACAGAAAGAAAGATTGGACAACATAAAAATTAAAATAACTCACCATTTATTGTTCAACGCAATAGAAGTATGAGAAAAAAGAAAGGATAATAGGAAGATGGCTAAAGTTAGTATAATTGGAGCTGGAAGTTGGGGACTTGGACTTGCTATATTACTTAATAATAATGGGCATGAAGTTAAGGTATGGTCAGTATTTCCGGCAGAGATTGAAGAATTAAAAGTTACAAGAGAAAACAAAAAGTGTCTTCCGGGGGTGAAAATTCCTGAAAGCGTTGAATTTACAGCAGATACAGAGCTTGCAGTAACAACTGCTGACGTTATAGTAATGGCAGTTGCTTCTCCTTATACAAGGTCAACCTCTAAGATAATCGCACCCTTTGTTAAAAAGGGACAGTATATTGTAAATGTCGGAAAGGGTATTGAAGAAGATACACTTCTTACACTTTGTCAGATTATTGAGCAAGAAATCCCACAAGCAGTAGTAGCCGTTCTTTCAGGTCCTAGTCATGCCGAAGAAGTTGGCAGGGGTATACCTACGACTTGTGTTATTGGTACACATAAGAAAAAAGACGCAGAATACCTTCAAAATATATTTATGAGTGATGTGTTTAGAGTGTATACAAGCCCTGATATGTTAGGTATATGTATAGGCGGTGCATTAAAAAATGTAATTGCATTAGCGGCAGGTATAGCTGACGGACTAGGCTATGGCGATAATACTAAGGCTGCTCTTATCACAAGAGGAATTGCAGAAATATCACGACTTGGACTTGCTATGGGAGCTGATATGGTGACATTTTCTGGATTATCTGGAATTGGCGACCTTATTGTAACTTGTGCTAGTATGCACAGTCGTAACAGACGAGCTGGTATTCTTATTGGAAAAGGCTATTCAAAAGACGAAGCTATGCAAGAAGTTCAGATGGTAGTAGAAGGTGTATTTTCAGCAAAAGCAGGAGAACAGCTTGCTAAGAAATACAATGTTGAAATGCCTATAGTTGAACAGGTGAACAAGGTGTTATTTGAAGGAAAATCACCAGAAGAAGCAGTTAAAGAGCTTATGTTAAGAGATAAAAAGATTGAAAATGATAACTCTATTGAATGGAAAGAGTGATAAGCTATTTGTGTATTATATTAACTTATACCGCTTTAGTTAATTAGCAAGTTATTTACTTGACAAAGTGGTATAAGTAAATTTTTAGTTATATTTAGTTAAGATTAGAAAGGATAAAGTTATGAGAGTTATAGCTGGAAAAGCAAAAAGTCTTCCATTAAAGACACTTGAAGGGCTTGATACAAGACCTACTACAGATAAGATTAAGGAAACTTTATTTAATATTCTTCAAACAGACATATATGGTTGTAGATTTCTTGATTTGTATTCGGGAAGTGGGGCTATCGGAATTGAAGCATTAAGCCGAGGTGCTAAGGAAGCGGTGCTTGTTGAAAATAACAAGGCAGCAGCTGCATTTATCAAGGAAAATCTTAAGTTTACAAAGCTTGAAGAAGATGCTGTTGTAATGGAGCAAGATGTATTATCTGCCATAAACAGACTTACAGGACATGAAGTATTTGATATTGTATATATGGACGCACCATATAATCACGACTATGAAAGAGATGTTCTTATTGCGTTAAAAAATTCAGGTATTATAGATAAATATACAATTGTTATTATAGAAGAAGCACTTGAAGCAGACCTATCTTATGTTAAAGATTTGGGGTATACAGTATACAAAACTAAGAATTATAAAACAAATAAACACTTATTTCTTAACCTTAATGAATAGGTAGAATGGAGGGAAAATTGAAAACAGCAATATATCCAGGAAGTTTTGACCCAGTGACATTAGGTCATTTAGATATTATTAAGCGTTCATCACAACTGGCAGACAATTTGATTGTTGGGGTATTAAACAATAACACAAAAACTCCGTTGTTTTCAGTAGAAGAACGTGTTACTATGTTAAAAGAGGTAACTAAAGAACTCGGTAATGTACAAGTTATGAGCTTTACTGGTCTTTTGGTTGATTTTGCAAGAGAGCAGAATGTTCAAGTTATAATAAGAGGACTTCGTGCTGTTACAGATTTTGAATATGAACTTGCTATGTCACAGACTAACAGAGTCGCTAATCCTGATGTAGATACTATATTTTTAAACACAAGTCTTAAATACGCCTATCTTAGTTCAAGCATTGTTAAAGAAATGGCGCTGTATGGCGGTGACATAAGTAAATTTGTACCAGCTCAGATTATTGACAAGGTCTATGAAAGATACAATATACATAAATGATTTAATGATATAAAGTAAGTCCCCACTTGTATTGATAAAAGCAATAAGTGGGATATAAAAATTAGGAAAGGAAAAGCTAATATGTTTTTTTAGTAGCAGAACATAGACAATGAGTAGAATAGAACAGTTAATTAGCGATATGGAAGCGTATATTGACAGTTGTAAATACGTTAGATTTTCAAGCAATAAGATTGCAGTTGATAAAGACCAACTTGAAGATATGTTAGCAGAATTAAGACTTAGAACACCTGAGGAGGTTAAGAAGTATCAACGAATTTTGAGTAATACTGATGCTATTATAGCAGACGCAAAGGAAAAGGCTGACGCTATTATTAATCAAGCTCAAATTCACACATCAGAGCTTATTGACCAACATGAGATTATGCAGCAGGCTTACGAGAAGGCTAATAAGATGATTGAAGAAGCTACTGTGCAAGCACAAAATATACTTGATTCAGCTACAAATGATGCTAATGAGATTAGACTTGGAGCTATACAATATACAGATGATATGCTTGAAAAACTTCAATATATTATTGAACATTCAATTAAGGATAATAGAAATAAATATAATTCTCTTATGTCTGGTCTTGAAAATATCTTGAATGTTGTTAATAATAACCGTAATGAACTTAAAGCTGACGAGCAACAAGAAGAACAGTCAGAACAGCAAGCTTCTAATAATCAACAAGGTAATGTTGATGGAAATATGGAATATAATAATGAACTTAATCAACAAGCTGAATATGGATATCAAGATGGTTATAGTGAACAACAGTCAGAAGATGATTCAGATTATGAGTTTCCAGAAGAAAATTAATGAGAAGCAAAGAGTGTTTTTTTATCTGATGGATTTAAGTTAAGTACTTCTAAGTTGTGCCAAAATAGTTTTTAACATCTGACGTGAGCGCACTCAATGCGACGTCGTGTCGCTGAGTGCTTGCCCAAACCTCGTGTTTGGGCATCACTAGGTTTATATGGCACAACTAAGAATTACTAAACTTCAACCATAGGATAAAAAAACACTCTTTGCTTCTTGTGTGTGAGTTTTTAATATTTGTAGGTATGATTGAGTTTATGTTTACCACTTATTTATAATTAAGTGCTGAAATAATAAGTAGTAACGTTAATTGAGAATATTCTTTTTAACAAATAAATTTTTATTTATAAAAACAACGAACCCTAAGTCTATGCTTGTATTAGATATTTACAGCTATTACGAAACTAAAAGGAACTTGAAACATGAATTGTATTTAGTGTAGTGATAAGGTTTCGAGAGTTATAATTTTATTATGAATATTGAATTTATAAATGTTACTATTGTGAGTATGATTTTTCCATAGAAGTATGTCTTTATATTAAATCCAATTCCTTTAGTTATTCCATTTGTCTGCATAAGTGTTGATAGTCCACCAAAGGCGTTTATTGTTATTATTAGTATTGTAATATGTGTTATATCCATATCAAGCCTACTACAAAGGAATATTCCATTGGTTATTTCGGAAATGGAGCATAGGAGTGTTTTTATTGGTAGGTTGTTGATTGGGAGTAGTAGTATGTATTGTGATAAGCATGAAAATACTATAATGTAGCCTGCTAGTTTTAACATACTGTTTATTGAATTTGTGATTGAGTTGTCTAATATCATTGAAAATGTATTATTAAAAGTGGTATTATCTAAACTTGAAATATTATTTTGTTTAGTGCTTATATCACTATTTTTACTTTTAAGTTGGGATTTAGAAGTAATACTGTTTTTTGTATTATTGTTAGATGTAGTATGTTGAGATATTTTATTTGTTTTTAATATATTATTTTGTGGAGTTAGTGATTTTTTAATATCGTTTCGGTGAATAAACAAAAGAACTGCTATACATTCAATAACTGGGGCATATACACAAGCTACTATTTTCCACGTTGCCACTCTGCCAGCGATTATTTGATTGATTATGTAGTTAATTACAAATGACGGGCTTGAAATGTTACAAAAGGCTGATAGTGGAATACATATTTTTTCATTTTTAACACTACTATGATAACTGCTGCAAAGGTATGCACCTAGTGGAAAACCACACAAAAGTCCTGATATTATTATATAGGCGTAAGAAGCACCTGTGTTCATTGGGAAAAGTTTTAAAATACAGCCTGTGATTATTAATGCGGGAAATAGTGCAGGAAATATAGTAGCACCCCACAACCGTATACCAGTGATTGTTCCGTTAAAGGCAGTTGAGGGCGATATAATTATACTAATAAAAGCAATTATTACTGCACATTTAAAAAATAAACTATGTCCCTTTCTCATCGCCACCCCTCCCTTACACTTCTACAATAAATTTTATGAAATTTATATATTAAGTATGATAAATTCTTCCTTCTAATCCCATATAAACTCAATGTTTTAATATAATCAATTAAGTATTTGGTAAAAATTTTATAATAATAGTGTTATATTTTCCAATTCAATATGCTTATTATATGCGATAATACAAAACTAAATAATAAAAAAAGTACACCTAAAATTCACCTTACAATCATAATGTGTAATAAATATATTAGATAACAGTTTAGGATAATTAATGACTCCAAATAAAAAAGAAAAATCTTATATATATTCTTATCTAACACTTATAATTATTGTGTGTTGCGTAGTTATTTCACTTCTTGAGAACTATCTTTATAAAAATTCTTTTGGCATAGATGTATCGTATATAGATATAAATAATGATATATTTAAAACTCTTGACATTGAAGTTCCATTTGAAGATATAAAAAATAAAGCCAACGAAATCAACTTATCTTGCGGAGAGCTTGTGACGGTTATTATGGCTATTAACAGTGGAAAAGTTGACAGTAATGTGTTAAATGCTATTTCACCACATTCGTTTACAATAATAAGAAATAAACTTATAAGAGTAGTGCCAGAAAATTTTAAAAATGCAAGTAAAGTATATAATAGTATTGTAAATGATATAACTTATTTTCCAGTCCCTAAATCAAGCAAAGACTTTCCCTGGGTAAGTTTCGTTGACTCTTGGGGATATGAACGAACTTACGGTGGTAAGCGAAGTCATCAAGGGACAGATATAATGGCAGATAAAAATATTGCTGGTGTGTATCCTATTGTGTCAATAAGTGATGGTACAGTCACTAATATGGGGTGGCTTGAACTTGGTGGTTATAGAATAGGCATAATGTCAGCAGGCGGAACATATTACTACTATGCGCATTTGTCAGCTTATGCCACAGGACTAAAAGAGGGCGATACTGTTACGGCAGGTACACTTCTTGGATTTATGGGAAATACAGGCTACAGTAAGGTTGAAGGCACAAGTGGAAAGTTCGATGTGCATTTACATTTTGGAATATATATTACTGGAAATAATGGTGAAGAAATAGCCCTAAACCCATACCATCTGCTTAAAAATAATGAAAATAAAGTACTGTATTATAACTATAAAGTGTGATATACTTTAATAAATTATAACCCAATTATTGCTATGTGATAGTAATAAGAATAATTAATCTATTAACTAATGCCTGCTGCCGTAAAGTGTGAATATGTAATATAAATAGTAATCATGCAAAATGCAATTGTAGAGAGTGAATTAATCGCACATAATATAAATTGATATTTAAGCTATTATTTTACAATTAAGAGTTTATTAGTTAATAAATTAACAATACAAAATTAAATAAAAGGAAATTATTAACAATGAGTTTACCAGAGAAATATTTAGATACTATGAAAGAAATGCTTGGAGAAGATTTTCAAGCTTATTTAGACAGTTTTAATGACAGCCGTTTATACGGACTTAGAGTTAATACATTAAAGATTACTACCGAAGAATTTTTAAAAATATCCCCATTTGACTTAAAGCCAATTCCCTGGATAGAGAATGGCTTTTATTTTAGTGAAAAAGACAAGCCAGCGAAGCATCCATATTATTTTGCAGGTCTTTACTATATACAAGAGCCTAGCGCAATGACTCCTGCAAATGTACTTCCTATTGACGAGGGTGATGTAGTGTTTGATATGTGTGCCGCTCCCGGTGGAAAGTCGACAGAGCTTGGGGCAAAGCTTAATCAGACAGGACTTCTAATTACTAATGATATCAGCAATTCCAGAGCAAAAGCACTTCTTAAAAATGTAGAAGTGTCGGGTATACCAAATGTGTGTGTATTAAGCGAAGACCCTAAAAAAATCGCAAACCGTTTCAGTACATTTTTTGACAAAGTGCTTATAGACGCACCTTGTTCTGGTGAAGGAATGTTTAGAAAGGACAATAAGCTTATTAAAAGTTGGCAAAAAAATGGGCCAGAATTTTACTCTGAAATACAAAAAAGCATAATCCTTAACGGCGCAGATATGTTAAAACCGGGCGGAAAGCTTTTATATTCAACTTGTACATTTTCTAAATTAGAAGATGAGGAAAGTGTAAGACATTTACTTCGTAACAGACCAGAAATGCACCTTATAGATATTAAGCCTTACGATGGCTTTGAGCATGGTTTTGTGGAAAATGAAGAAGATGAAAGTATGCAGCTTGAAAAGACTGTAAGAATATTTCCACATAAAATGCAGGGAGAAGGACATTTCTTAGCTCTGTTTGAAAAAGAAAAGGATATGCCAGTCGATGTTCACGCAACTAGCAAAAAGGCAGCAGTAAAGCTTCCAGACGAATTAAAGGGATTTTTACAACACGTTTCATACCATATTGATGAAAAGGACATCGTTATAAGAGATAATAAAGCCTATATAATATCTCCTAACATGCCAGATGAAAGCGGACTTAGAATTATGAGAAATGGAACACTTCTTGGCGAGGTTAAAAAGAATAGATTTGAACCTAGTCAAGCTTTCGCAATGGTGCTTAAAGCTTCGGAGTATGATAAGGTTATCAACCTTTCTGTAGACGATGAACGTGTTATTAAATATCTTAAAGGTGAAACTATTGACGCAGCAGACTTTAAAGATAACGAAGCAGGTTGGAGTCTTATATGCGTTGACGGATATCCGCTAGGTTGGGGCAAGTTTAACGGTTCTATGATTAAAAATAAATATCTTGCAGGCTGGAGATGGCAGTAATGGGACTTATTAGATTAGATAAATACCTTGCTGATATGCAGCTTGGGACTAGAAGTGAAGTAAAAAATATCATCAAAAAAGGCAAGGTTACTATTGATGGTGTAGTTGTAAAAAGTGCTGATGTAAAAATTGATACACAAAAATGTAATGTCGTATGTGACGGAGTCACCATAGGCTATTGTCAAACAGAATATTTTATGTTAAATAAGCCAAAAGGCGTATTGTCAGCGACTATGGATAAAAAACAACCAACTGTAGTAGACCTTATAAAAGACAAATCAAGAAAAGATTTATTCCCTGTAGGCAGATTAGATAAAGATACAGAAGGGTTACTTCTTATAACTAATGATGGAGAGCTTGCTCATAACTTATTATCGCCTAAAAAGCACGTTGACAAAGTGTATTTTGCGGTTGTGGCAGGTGTTGTTGATGAAACAATAGTTAAGGAATTTGAAAAAGGTGTTGTAATAAATGATGAATTTACAGCACTTCCTGCCAAATTAGAAGTATTAAATACTAATAATCAAGAATACGACGTTACAGCTAGTGAAGTGCTTGTTACGATACAAGAAGGAAAGTTTCATCAAGTTAAAAAAATGTTTTTAGCCGTAGGTTCGGAAGTTTTATATCTTAAAAGACTTTCTATGGGTTCATTAAAGCTTGATGAGAATTTAAAAGTTGGCGAGTATAGACATTTGACTAATGAAGAATTACAAGCATTAAAAAAGATTGTTAGTTAAAACTAACCAAAAGAAACAAAACACATTTTGAGATTGAGAGCTTCTTTTAGTTTTGCTATAGTCGTCAAGGGCTTGTGTAAGGACAGAATTTGATGACTGTAGCATAAATAAAAAATGAAAGGAACATTATGAAAAAAGATTTTTTACCAATATCAGCAAGTGATATGAAAGATAGGGGTTGGACTGAGTGTGACTTTGTATATGTTATAGGTGATGCTTATGTTGACCATTCGTCTTTTGGCCCTGCTATAATAAGCCGCCTGCTAGAGTCTTTTGGATATAAGGTTGGTATTATATCACAACCTGATTGGAAAAATAAAGACAGCATTGCTATTTTAGGAAAGCCACGTCTAGGCTTTCTTGTATCAGCCGGCAATATGGATTCGATGGTCAATCACTATACAGTTAATAAAAAACATCGACACAATGACGCATATACTCCCGGTGGAGTTATGGGTAAAAGACCCGACTATGCCACGATTGTCTATTGTAACCTTATAAAGCAGACATATAAAGATGTACCAATAATAATAGGTGGTATAGAAGCTTCTCTTAGAAGATTAGCTCACTATGATTACTGGTCAGACAAAGTTAAACACTCTGTTCTTATAGATTCGGGAGCAGATATTATTTCTTATGGAATGGGAGAACATTCTATCGTAGAAATAGCAGACGCATTAAACAGTGGAATTGACGTATCAGATATTACATTTATTAAGGGAACAGTATTTAAGACAAAGTCACTTGATAACTTATATGACTATATTCAGTTGCCAGACTATGAAACAATATCTACTGATAAGAAGGCTTATGCAGAAAGCTTTTATACACAGTATATTAATACAGACCCATTTACCGCTAAGGTGCTTGTAGAAAAATATAAAGAAAAATTATACGTTGTGCAAAACCCTCCTGCAATGCCACTTACTACACAGGAAATGGACGATATATATGCACTTCCTTATATGAGAAATTACCACCCATCTTATGAAAAGTTGGGCGGTGTGCCTGCTCTTAATGAGATTAAGTTTAGTATAACTAACAATAGAGGTTGTTTTGGTGGTTGTAGCTTTTGTGCGCTTACATTTCATCAAGGAAGAATTATTCAAGTTAGAAGTCATGAGTCTATTATACAAGAAGCGAAAACAATGACTAAAGAGCCAGACTTTAAAGGATACATTCACGATGTTGGTGGGCCTACAGCTAATTTTAGGCATACTTCTTGTAAAAAGCAACTTACTAAAGGGGTATGTCCTAATAAACAATGTCTTTTTCCTAAGCCTTGTGGCAATTTAACTGTTGACCACAAAGACTATATTAAGTTATTGCATGAACTCATGGATATTAAAGGGGTTAAAAAGGTATTTATCCGTTCGGGTATAAGATTTGACTATTGTATGGCAGATAGTGATGATACATTTATAAAAGAGCTTTGCGAAAATCATATAAGCGGTCAGTTAAGAGTTGCGCCTGAACACATTTCTGACAATGTACTTAAGCGCATGGGTAAGCCAGAAAATAAAGTTTATGAAGCATTTTTAAAGCGATATGAAAGAATTAACAATAAGACGGGTAAACAGCAATATGTTGTTCCTTATCTTATGTCATCGCACCCAGGTTCTACAATGAAAGAAGCTATTGAGCTTGCAGAGTATATAAGAGATTTGGGTTATATGCCAGAACAGGTACAAGACTTTTATCCAACACCGTCAACACTATCTACTTGTATGTATTATACAGGTTATGACCCTAGAACAATGGAAAAGGTGTATACACCAGTAACGTATCACGAAAAGGCTATGCAAAGAGCCTTGATACAATACCGCAATCCAGAAAATTACGAGCTTGTTAAAGAAGCACTTATTAAAAATGGACGAGCTGACCTTATAGGTTTTGATAAGAAATGTCTTATACCGCCAAGAAAGATGGAAAAGACGTTTAATAATGTCAAGGATAAAAATAGTCATAATAAGTCACAAAAAACAGGCAGCAGTAGTAATAGTAGTGGTTTTAAAAATAAAAGCTCTAACAGGACTACTCACAATAAATCAAAAAATAATCACTCGAATCGAAATAATGAGTTGAAAAATAGCAAACAAAACCAGATAAAAAACGGCAGAAAGGAACGACACAATGGAAAAAAAGCAGGTAGGTGAGTTTGGATATCTTGATTATCTTAAAAAGAAGAATATCTTAAAAACTGTAATAGCATTTGCTGTAGTATTTGCTGTGCTTATTGCCGGAATTATTATATTTAAAACAAAAACTAATTATATGACAGTGCTTTCTGTCGTATTAGTGTTGCCTGCTGCCAAAATGGCGGTATCTTGTTATATAGCAGTTACACATAAAGGCTGCGATGAAGCTACTCATAATGAAGTATTGGCTGAAGCTGGAAAACTTACATCACTTTTTGATTGTATTGTATCTAATAGTAAAAAGCCTATTGGAGTTAGTGCTGTAGTGGTAACTGATAGCTGTATATGTGCTTATACAACTGAAAAGGCTGATAAGAATTTGTTTGAAACAAGTGTAACTGAATTTTTAAAGGCGGATAAGTTAAATGTTAATGTTACTCTTTATGACAATAAGGAGCAGTTTTTGAATAGGATTAGGAAAATGGCAACTAATTTCGACATGGATAATAAGCATTTGGCTGATAAAATGGAATGGAATACTAAGACTTTTTTGAATATGTGTATATAAGAATGAGATTTAGGTTGTGAGAGCTATCAGTATTAGATAAATCATTCACACACCAGTGAAAGTACAGCCATATATTTTTGTATGCCCTCATCGAACAAGTGTGTTCGCTGCTGTCATACAAAAATATATATCTGTTCTTTAAATGGTGTATTCATTGATTTATCTAATACTGATAGCTTACGGAATGTTATCGAAGCACAAATTTGATTAATCTTGTTAATATACACAGTTCTTTTTGTATTGATGTGGCTTGAATAGAGAAAGTTAAAATTCAAAAAATAAGATAGATAATGGTTGGATATGTTATATTTATAATGAGTTTAAGTTAGGAGGATAAGGGTAAGTGAAGGAATTTACTATTGGTGGTATTCAGGCGGGGCAGCGGTTTGATAAATATTTAGCGAAGTGTCTGCCTAATGCTTCTAAGAGTTTTATTTATAAAATGCTTAGAAAGAAGAATATTACTCTTAATAATAAAAAGGCTGATGGAAGCGAAAAGGTATCGCAGGGCGATGTTGTGAAGTTGTTTTTTACTGATGATACTTATAATAAGTTTGCTGGCGTATCGGAGAGTAATAATATAACAGATAATCGTGCAAATGATGTAAATAAAGGACAGAAAAGTATATCAAAGACTAATGAAGCTATAAAGCGAAAGGTCTTTAAGGAGTGTGGTAAGCCAGCAGTAATTTTTGAAGATGATAATATACTTCTTATTAACAAGCCATCGGGTATGTTGTCGCAAAAGGCTGAACAGAATGACTATTCGCTTGTAGAATATGTTTCTGATTATCTTTTAGATACGGGTTATTTATCGGAAAAAGATTTGCAAACATTTCACCCGGGAATATGTAATAGGCTTGACAGAAATACAAGTGGGATTGTGGCAGCAGGTAAGACTATAATGGGACTACAAAATATGTCTAATGCTTTTAAGGAAAGAACACTTCACAAATATTATATATGTATTGTTCAAGGAAAGCTTGACAAGCGAGCAACTATTAAAGGATACCTTATAAAAGATAATAAAAGCAATAAAGTGTCTATATATAATAAAGAGGAGAAAAATGGTGAAGCACTTCCTATTGAAACAGAATATATTCCTGTGTGTTACACAGATAAGCTTACTTTATCAAAAGTTAATCTTATTACAGGACGTAGTCATCAGATAAGAGCGCATCTTGCGTCTTGTGGTCATGCGATTATTGGTGATACGAAGTACGGCAGCAAACGTATTAATGAGATATTTAAGAAAAAATATAATATTTCAAACCAAATGCTTCACGCCTATGAGCTTGATATACCAAAAGAACTTAATATTTCAGAAAAGGGACTTAATATAAAAACAGAAATTCCAAAAGAATTTGTAGAAGTTATTAAAGGAGAAAATCTGTGGCAACCTGGAATTCAAGAGGTCTTAGGGGCTCTACACTAGAAGAACTTATTAATTTTAGCAATGAAAAATATATCATGTCAAATTTAGCTCTTATTCAAAAAATACCAACGCCAATTACACCTATTAAAATTGACCATAAGACAAGACATATTACACTTGCGTATTTTGAACAAAAAAGTACTGTTGATTATATTGGTGTAGTTCAAGGTATTCCAGTGTGTTTTGACGCAAAGGAATGTACAAAAAAGACATTTCCACTAGCGAATATTCATGAGCATCAGATTAAGTTTATGGAACAGTTTGAAAGACAAGATGGCATTGCATTTATTATACTTTATTTTACACAGTTAAATGAATTTTATTATATTCCATTTTCCGATATAATGAAGTTTTGGAATAGGGGGCTAAATGGTGGCAGAAAGAGTTTTACATACGATGAAATTGATAAAAGTTATCAGATACACTCATCAAAGGGAATAATTGTACATTATCTTGAAGCAATTCAAAAAGATATTTTGCAAAGGAGTAGCGATGAAGAATAATAATATTGAGAAATACGAACTGATAGACGGTATCAGTATTGTAGACAGGGATTTTACAGTTTTAACAGCAAATGAACAAATGTATAGATTTATTGGCAATTCAGCACATCATTCACTTATAAGTATTATACATCAAGTAGATTTAGATGATTTTACAGAAGTTTGTAATACAATTAAAATGGGTGAACAAAAAAGCATGGTGCTTAGAATGTGCCGTTGCGATAATTCGTATAGATGGATGCTTATGTATATACAGTTATGTGAGCATAAATATAATTCCATACATTCTTTTGAATATTTTAAATTAAATATATCAGATATACATGCTATGAAGCTTCAGAATGATATATTAAAAAATAATCTTTCAGATGTAAGACATTTACTTGCAATGGAGAATGAATTGTTCTTTACTTATGATTGTAAAGACGATATTTTTTCACTTAATAGATTTATAGATAATGAAATACATAATATAATTACACAACCAATTGAGCTTGTAGTGAAGCATTTTATTAAGAAGAAAATAATTAATAATTCTTCTATACCACAACTAGAGCTTATTTTAAACGATATTAAAAAAGGAAAGGCATCATATTCTCAAATAATTAACGCAACTATATTTGAAGATGGAGATTATCGTGACTTTGAAATTACAGGAAATACTATTTATAATGACAATGAACCAGTTAAATCTATAGGAAATATTAAAAGTATTGATAATAACAACGAAGACTTATCAATAAAGACTTATGAGTATCCTATGACTTATGAAGATTTAACTTATAATAGAGTTCGTGATTTCTGCGAGAATAATATTAAATACAATCCAGAGTGTAATCTTACACTTGCTTTATTTGAAATAAAAGACATTAATGAGATTGCAATATCAAAAGGCGAAAAATTTGTTCAAGAATTGTTTAAAAATCTCCTTATTATTTCAAAAAAACTTGTAGGTGACAGAGGTACAGTTTGTCAGATTAATAACAATCTTTTTTCACTAGCTATTCGTGATTTATATAGTGAAATTGATATCAGAGCATTTATTCTTACCCTTAGAAATCAAATTGCTTGGAAATATCGCCTTATTGATGGTGATATTGAACTTGCTCTTTATTTTGGAATTGCAGGCTATCCTAACAATGGAAAGGATTTGAGTCTTATTAATAGAAAGCTTGTTAAAGCATTGACATTAGCTGAAAATAAGAAGCGTGATTGTTTTGTTATTTATAAGGAGTATTTGCATGGAGAGCTTGAATAAGTTATAACAATGATATACAAAAAGTTGTCAGTGTGATGGTTGACATTGTTGAGTTATTAGGTTATAATTACTGCAATATTGTAACAAGTCAATACGTTACTAGAGTAAAGCGAGGATTAGTATGAAGAAAGATTTATTACATACGCCTGAAGGTGTTAGGGATATTTACAATGGAGAATGTGCAAGTAAGCTTGTGTTGCAAAGTAAGCTTCACGATGTTTGTGCACTTTATGGATATAATGATATTCAGACTCCATCTATTGAATTTTTTGATGTATTCAGTAAAGAAAGGGGTTCTGTATCTTCTAATGAAATGTTCAAGTTCTTTGATAGATATGGAAATACTCTTGTATTAAGACCAGATATGACTCCAGCAATAGCTAGAACTGCTGCCAAGTATTTTGCAGAGTCTAAGCTTCCTTTAAAGCTTTGTTATGTTGGCAATACATTTGTAAATGTTAATAAATATTATCAAGGAAAATTAAAAGAAAATACTAATATAGGCGCAGAGCTTATTGGTGATGATTCTATTGAAGCTGACTATGAAATTATTTGCATGGTTATTGACTGTATGAAAAATTCAGGCGTTAAGGAATTTCAAGTTGAAATTGGAAATGTAATGTTCTTTAAGGGACTTTTAAAGGAAGCAGGAATAAGTGGTGATGAGGAAGAAGAACTTCTTACTCTTATTCAAGATAAGAACTACTTTGGTGTTGAAGAACTTCTTGACTCTCTTAACATAGACAGTAAGATTTCTAATGTATTATTAGAGCTTCCACAAATGTTTGGTTCTGTAGAAGTATTAGAAAGAGCCGCAAATCTTACTGACAATGAAGAATGTCAAAAAGCCATTGATCGTTTATTACAACTTTATGAACTTCTTAAGGTTACAGGTTATGATAAATATGTTTCTTTTGATTTGGGTGCATTAAGTAATCATGCTTATTATACAGGAATCATATTTAGAGCATATACATTTGGAACAGGTGACGCAGTAATTAACGGTGGTCGTTATGATAAGCTTATAGGTCAATTTGGCTGTGATAAAGCTTCTATCGGTTTTTCAATAACGGTTGATGGTCTTATGATGGCTCTCTCAAGACAGAATATAAAAATTCCTGTGGATATTACTGGTGCATTAGTCGTTTATAACAGTGAATGTACAGCAAAGGCAATAACTATAACTAATAAGCTTAGAAATAACAATATTAATATATGTATGATTAAGGAAAATGCTTCAATGAGCGATGATGATTATAAGAATTATGCTTATGACTCTAAGCTTAAGTATGTAATAAGACTTAATGAAATTTTAGATAATGCGAAGTATAAAGTTTTAAACATACAAAATAATGAAGTTAGTAAAGTAACTATTGAGCATATATTAGATATATTCTAAGTTATTAAAATTTATAGTATATCATAAGAAATAAATATTTTTATGCGCTATAAGATTTAATAATATTTTCTGTAATAATAATTTACTGAATTAAGAAAGGACATTTATTTATGAGATATATAACTATTGCACTAGCTAAAGGGCGATTAGCTAAGAAGGCTCTTGAAATATTTGAAAATGTAGGAATTACTTGCGAAGAAATGAAGGATGAAAAGACTCGTAAGCTTATTTTTACTAATGAAGAATTAAAGTTAAGATTTTTCCTTGCAAAGCCATCTGACGTTCCTACTTATGTTGAATATGGGGCAGCAGATATTGGTATTGTGGGTAAAGATACTATTTTAGAAGAAAGCCGAAAGCTTTATGAAGTGTATGACCTTAAAGTAGGCAATTGTAAAATGTGCGTATGTGGGCCAGCTTCTGCAAAAGAAAAGCTTAAGCACCATGAGCTTATAAGAGTAGCTACAAAGTATCCTAATATAGCAAAGGACTATTTCTTTAACAAGAAGCACCAGACAGTTGAAATAATTAAACTTAACGGTTCTGTAGAACTTGCTCCTATTGTAGGATTAGCAGAAGTTATTGTGGATATCGTTGAAACAGGTGCTACACTTCGTGAAAATGGTCTTGATGTATTAGAGGAAGTGTGTCCTTTATCAGCTAGAATGGTTGTCAATCAAGTTAGCATGAAGATGGAAAATGAACGTATAGGTAAGCTTATATCAGATGTAAAGAACTACCTTGAAAATGAAAATAATTAATATTTGTTAATTATGTTTGGTTTGCGTTAATATATGATTATAATATTTTACAAAAATGAAAAACGTGAAAGGAAAAGCTATTTTTTTAATAGTAGGGAAAGATAAATGCGTATTGTTAAATTAACACCAGAAAGTAAGAATAATATCCTTGAAAATCTTTTAAAGAGAAGTCCTAACAGCTATGGTAAGTTTGAGAGTGCTGTTAATGACATTCTTATGAATGTAAAAACAAGAAAAGACGAAGCTTTATTTGAATATACAAAGAATTTTGATAAAGCTGATATTAATGCAGGTAATGTTGTTGTAACACAGGAAGAAATTGAAGAAGCTTACTCTCTTGTAGATAAGGACTTATTAGACGTTATAAGAAAAGCACTTGTAAATATTAAAGAATACCACGAAAAACAAAGACAGTATAGTTGGTTTGATTCTAAGCCTGATGGAAGTATCTTAGGTCAAAAGGTAACTGCACTTGCAAGGGTAGGCGTATATGTGCCGGGTGGAAAGGCAGCTTATCCATCATCAGTACTTATGAATGTTATGCCAGCTAAGGTAGCAGGTGTTGAACAGATTGTAATGTGTACACCTCCAGATAAAGATGGAAAGGTTTATCCAACAACACTTGTAGCAGCTAAAGAAGCAGGCGTTGACGTTATATATAAGGTTGGTGGAGCACAAGCTATTGCGGCTATGGCTTATGGAACAGAAAGTATTCCAAAGGTGGATAAGATTGTAGGTCCTGGTAATATTTATGTAGCACTTGCTAAAAAGGCTGTATTTGGCTATGTAAGTATTGACTCTGTAGCAGGCCCTAGTGAAATTCTTGTTATTGCTGATGAAACAGCTAATCCAAAATATGTGGCAGCAGACCTTTTATCACAGGCAGAGCATGACGAAATGGCTTCTGCTATACTTATTACAACAAGTGAAAAGCTTGCAAAGGAAGTGTCTGAACAGGTAGATGTATTTGTTGAGCAGTTATCTCGTAAAGCAATTCTTGAAAAATCTCTTGAAAATTACGGATACATACTCACAGCTTCATCACTTAACGAGGCTATTGAGGTTGCCAATGACATTGCTTCAGAACACCTTGAAATAGTAACAAAAGACCCATTTAATGTTATGACAAAGATTAAAAATGCCGGTGCTATTTTCC
>URYE01000055.1 GCA_900551945.1 uncultured Eubacterium sp.
TCTAATATTCCATCGGTAAATTTCCACCAGCCATATTCATTTTCTGCCATTCCATCATATGAAAGGTCTAATATTCCATCGGTAAATTTCCACCAGCCATATTCATTTTCTGCCATTCCATCATATGAAAGGTCTAATATTCCATCGGTAAATTTCCACCAGCCATATTCATTTTCTGCCATTCCATTATATGAAAAGTCTACTGTTCCATTGTTAAACTTCCACCAGCCATATTCATTTTCTGTCATTCCATTATATGAAAAATCTACTGTTCCATTGTTAAACTTCCACCAACCATACTCATTGTAATCAAGACCGTTGTATGAAAAATCAACTGTTCCATTAGTTATTTTCCACCAGCCATATTCATTTTCTGCCATTCCATTAAAATCTGTATTAACTAAACCATCTGAATACATATACCAGTTGCCATCACTAGAAAGCTTAAGACCATTCTTCTTAGATAGATTGTAATATTGAGCTATTCCATTTGCGTCTGCTATTCCCATTTTATTAAGTACTTCATTATTACTTAATAAAAGTGCATCATGCTGATTAGATATATATGCGTGTTCTACAATAATTCCAACAAAACCATTTTTCTTAGAGCCTCTTATTACAGCATAATAATCTGCTCTTGAACCATCTGGATACCAGTTATTCTCATCGTCTAAATCGTCACTATCACTATCTCTTGTAAACACTCCTCTATCTATAATACCAAGCTGTGTAAGATTATTAGAAATTAATTGAGCTAGATTATAACCTTGAGCATTAAATTGTGGCACATAATGGTCATTTGGATAGTATACTTCATGACCTGATGTATCTGAACCTGCATTGTTATGTAAACTTACATAAAGAGAAGCACCTAAAGACTTTGCATAATCTGGTCTTGCATAAAGACATTCCCTTGAGCTGCTTCCTGGATATGGGCAAGCTAATGTATTATGTGTAAGATACACTTTTATACCATCATACTGTTCTAATTGTGCCTTACAAGCTAAAGCAATCTTCATATTAAGTTCTTCTTCTTTAAGACCATATCCCCTTGAACCAACGTGTGCTGCGTCATGTCCTGGGTCAAGAACTATAACAAAATCTTCTTTTACTTGTGTGTCTTGTGCTTTTGCATCAATAGCTTTTCCACCTAAAATACTAGCAATTATTGCCATTGTAGTCATAGGTACTAAAAATAGACTCTTTTTTTTCATATTTTTCTCCTCGGTCAATAAAATTTTTAATAAGTTAAATGTTGATTAATATATTTTTTAGCTTATTAATAATATTTTAATATTATCATTATATTAAAAAAATAACAACTATATCTTTTTTGTAATTTAACTCATGTTGTGCAAATTTTTCAAGTTATTGTGCAGGTACAGGCTTTAACTCATTATTCTGTTAAATAAATTCTATTCTTATATTACATAGAAAATATTTTGCCTATCCTAATAAAATTAAATAAATATATTTGCAACTTTTTTATAGATAACATCTGCTAATATACTATGTCCATCACTATCAAGATGTTCTTCATCTTTATTACTTGCCTTTACATAATCTGAAGCTGACAAAAATTCTGTATTATATTTTAAAGAAATATCTTTATATACTTCCTTAAGGTGCTTACTTATATTTACTGAATTTTTACTAAATTCTGGGTCAAATCCACTTTTCCACACATTTTCACCTAAATGAATAGGTGAAATGAGAAGTATTTTTGTTTCATCGTCAAAATGTCTTACTTGCTTAATTAGCTTTATCACTCCTTCAGCAATCTTTTCGGGTGTAGTGTTATACTCTGATTTACAATCATTAGTTCCAAGCATTATTATTACAAGGTCTAGTGGCATATGACTTTCTAATAGTACAGGAAGAAGCTCACTACCATTTCTATATGGTCTATCCTTATCGTCAAACATTGTAGTTCTTCCACACAATCCTTCTTCTACAACATTGTATTCACTTCCTAATTTATTTGAAAGCAGACCTGTCCATCTTACATTAAAAGGATATCTGTTACATGTTGCAGGTACAAGTCCATAAGTATTAGAGTCTCCAAAGCAAAGTATTTCTTTCATAATGCCACCATTTAGTCCTTTCTGTTAATTCATACTATTCCGATATGAATAAGATTATAAATGGTAATGTTGTATTTGTCAAGACTACATATATTAAAAAACTCCTATAAAATATAGAATTAACAATAATTAGTTATCTATATTTTATAGGAGTTTTTTTAATAATTATGGTCTAAATGTCTTTAATGCGTCTATTGTTCTTTGAATAAGTTCATCAAGACTCCAGTCTAGCATATCTGCACCACGTTGTATAACTTCTCTTGAACAGCCTGCGGCAAAGCCTTTACTTTTATATTTTTTCTTAACTGACTTAACTTCTAAGTCTTGAACACTTTTTGATGGTCGCATAATAACAACTGCACCTATAAGGCCTGTAAGTTCATCAACAGCATATAAAACCTTTTCCATCTGATGTTCTGGCTTAATATCTACTGTTATTTCATAACCATGACTTGCTGTTGCGTGAATAATTCTTTCATCTACACCACGCTCTCTCATAATCTCTTGTTCTTTGATACAGTGTTGCTCTGGATACATCTCAAAATCAAGGTCGTGCAAAATTCCTACAACTTCCCAAAAGTCTGCTTCATCTGCATAGCCTAATTCATTAGCAAAGTATCGCATAGTCTTTCCAACAATCTCTGCATGTTCAAGATGAAATTCATCCTTGTTAAATTCTGTTAGTAAATCCCAAGCTTCTTGTCTTGTCATAACGTGCCTCCGTTTATTATTTATTATCAACCTGTTCTTTTACAAGCTGAACTACAACACCAGATAACAGGAATACTGCTATAAGGTTAGGTATTGCCATAAGTCCATTAAATGTTTCTGCTATACTCCACATAAGACCTAAATTCATTGTTGCACCAACTATTGCTACAAGCGCATATACAATCATAAATGGCTTATTAACTTTTGAGCCAAATAAAAATTCAATACATCTTGTTCCATAAAGTCCCCAGCCTATAATTGTTGAGAAAGCAAAACAACACATTGCAACAGCAGTAAATACTGATACCCAATTGCCATAAGTGGCTGTAAAACCACTTATTGTAAGCTCTGCTCCTGCCGCTGTTCCGTATTCTATATTGACACCACTACAAAGAATTACAAGAGCTGTAAGTGTACATATTACAATAGTATCAACGAATACTTCAAATATTCCAAAGAAGCCTTGCTTTACTGGCTTACTTGTATCAGCACAGGCATGAGCAATTGAACCTGTACCAAGTCCTGCTTCATTAGAAAATATACCTCTTGAAACTCCTTTTTTAAGACTCATAAAGAAGCTTCCAACTGCCCCACCTGTAACAGAAGCTGGAGAAAATGCACCCTTAAATATTGATGCAAATACTTGTGGAACATTTTTATAATTAATAATTACAATACCAATTGCAAGAATTATGTATAAAACTGCCATAAATGGCACAAGCTTTTCTGTAACACTTCCTATTCTTTTAACACCACCAATAAGAATAAGTGCTATTAAGATGGCAAGAATAATACCTATTATAATATTAACTGTGGACTCATTTTCTTTTGATATTATATTGTAGTTATAAAGTGCTGAGTCTATAGCTGTTGTAATCGTATTAACCTGTGTTGCATTACCTGTTCCAAATACAGTAAGCACACCAAATGATGAAAAAAGATAGGCAAGCCAATGCCAATTCTTTTTAAGACCATTTTTTATGTAATACATAGGGCCACCTACATAATCACCATCTTTGTTCTTTTCACGAAAATGTAATGCAAGTGTTACTTCTGAAAACTTAGTACACATTCCAAGCATGGCTGATACCCACATCCAAAATACTGCACCAGGCCCACCAATTGCAATAGCACCAGCAACACCTGCTATATTACCAGTTCCAACCGTTGCTGCAAGCGCCGTACACACAGCTTGAAAAGGTGTCATAGCGCCATCAGAGGCTTCCTTTTTCTTTAACATTCTTCCAATAGTAACCTTCATTGCATAAGGGAACTTACGGATTTGTAAAAATCGTGTTCTAATACTAAGTATCAGCCCAACTCCAATAATACAAATCATCGCAGGAACGCCCCATATAAAATTGTTAATTGCGCTATTAACAGCCTCAATCGTAGCAAGCATATTATAAATCCTCCAAGTATTCACCTATATTAAAATATATCTGACTTTTTTACATTCATGCCACCAATCCACAACTAAATAGAAAAGGATTTCCACACATTTTGTAAAAATATGGCATTAATTATAGCATAATTTTAAATATCGTAAAATATTTTCTTTAACACACTACTAATAAAAAGCTCTTTATATTCTTATAAAATAGTATCAATATCAAATATAAACAAACAATCTACTATATTTATATGTAATTAACAAATATACTTGTCCCTAAAAGCATACAAATATAGAAGATTGTTTTTTAACTGTTTTATAACAATATAGCAAGTATTAATAATTTATTTTAAGAATTATTTTTAACATATTCTCCATATAAAGGTGACATACTTCTTAATCTTTCACAAACCCTCTTTATCTCATCTACAACAAAGTCAACTTCTTCTTTTGTTGTATCTTCTGATATTGAAAGTCTTATACAAGTATGAGCTTGTTCTTGTGTAAGACCTATTGCTGTTAGAACGTGTGATGGGTCAAGTGAACCAGATGTACAAGCAGAACCACTTGATGCACATATTCCTTTTTGGTCAAGCATTATAAGAAGTGACTCTCCTTCTACAAACTCTATACAAAAGTTAATATTATTAGGAAGTCGTTTTTGTCTGTCACCATTAAGCTTTACATGCTTAATTTCATTTTCAACTCTTTGGATAAAATAATCTCTTAATTTAGTTGTATATGATATATTTTGTTCCATGTTTTCGTGCGCAAGCTTTGCTGCACAAGCCATTCCTACAATTCCTGCTACATTAAGAGTTCCTGCTCGTCTTGCTCTTTCCTGTGCACCGCCATGTATAAATGCACCTATCTTTATACTATTTCTTATATACAAAAAGCCAACACCCTTAGGTCCATGAAACTTATGACCACTCACACTCATCATGTCTATATTACATTCATTTACATTAATAGGAATATGTGAAAAAGCTTGAACTGCGTCAGTGTGAAATAGTATGTCATGCTCTTTTGCTACTTTGCCGATTTCTTTTACAGGCTCAATAGTTCCTATTTCATTGTTGGCATACATTATGCTTATAAGTATTGTTGTTGGTCTTATTGCTTCTTCTAATTGTGAAAGACTTATAAATCCATTTTCATCGACATCAAGGTAAGTTACTTCAAACCCATTTTTTTCAAGAAACTCACAAGTATGAAGTACTGCATGATGTTCTATTTTTGAAGTTATAATGTGGTTTCCTTTGTCCTTTAAGGCTAATGCTGTAGCCTTAATCGCCCAATTATCTGACTCACTTCCACCACATGTAAAGTATATCTCATTAGACCTTGCACCAATTAATTGAGCTATAGTATCTCTTGAATTATCTACTGCCGCCTTAGCTTCCTGTGCAAAACTATATACTGCCGATGGATTTGCATAGTTATTAATTAAAAATGGCTTCATTTTTTCAAAAACTTCTGGTTTAAGTGCAGTTGTTGCTGCATTATCCATATAAATTATCTTATTCATCTTATACTTCCTTATAATTGTGAATTTATTATTTATTATGTCAATATAATTAGTCTAATTATGACAATAGTGATTAAGCTTGTGCAATCATAGACTTTGGCTTGATATTTGTATAAATCAAAACCTTACTTGATATTGTTAAATTATATAATTCATAGTCTTTTGCTGTTGCCATTCTACAAGGTCAGCAAGTGTTATATTATCAACCACACCATTAATTGCTTCATTTATCTTTTTCCATACTATATATGTTACACACACATCTTCTCTGCTACATTCTTCTGCGTCATCACCAACACAACCGACTGGTGCAAGTGTTCCTTCTGTTAATTTGAGTATCATTCCAACAGTGTATTCTTCTGGCTTTTTCTTTAACAGATAACCACCTTGCGCCCCTCTAATACTTTTGACAAAACCAGCCTTGTTAAGAACAGAAATAATCTGCTCAAGATACTTGTCTGATATTCCTTGTCTTTTTGCAATATCCTTAAGACTTACCGCCTCTCCTGTGTTGTGTATTGCAAGATCTAGCATTAGTCTTAATGCGTATCTTCCCTTTGTTGATATTTTCATAGTAAACCTCCCTTTCTCATATCCTGCATATATTAATACAACATTATCTATTATACGTTGATATTCCTTTATTCATACTATTTTAATAGGATATGTATATTATATAAATGATACCTAAAAAGGTCAAGTACTTTTATTTATACTTACTTTAATTCGTTATCTGCATAAAAAAACAGAATTTTGAATTAATGTAATATAATCTATATATTCACATATATTCAAAATTCTGTTGATTTTAAAGTTTATTTATCTAGAAATAAAATATCATTCTTACCTTTACATTTTACTTGATATAAAAGACCATCTGCTTTTGATATTATAGTATCATTAAGATTGCCATTGTCAATATGCGCTACTCCTCCACTTACAGAAAGACTTTTATTTCCAATAGTTATATGTGTAACCTTTTCTTTTATGATACTTATATAATTTCTTACATAATCAGCATTAACGCCTTCTAGCAAAACAACAAATTCATCTCCGCCATAACGACACACCTTACATTTATCATCAACACCTAACGCATTAGCAAATTCTTTTAAAACTCTATCGCCCTCTAAGTGTCCATAATTGTCATTAATACCTTTAAAGTCATCTACATCAATAATCATAAAATAAGTGTTCTCGATTTCTTTTTTATTTTCGAGATACTTAAAAAGACTATTTCTGTTATATGCTTTTGTAAGGTCATCGTGACCTGCATACCATTCAAGTTGACTGTTGATTTTCTCAAGTGAACGAGCATACTCACTAGCTTCTTTTTGTCTTCTATTACGTTCATTAGTAAAAAGCATAGAAATTATAACAACACCCACTATATTAATTGACATCTGTACAAAAGCGTCAATCTCATTAGCACTTTCTGATGGTATATATGCTTGTGTTTGCATATCCTTAAAAACAAAAAGCTTTAAACAAACAAGGATTAAAGGTACTAATATTGTAGCTGAAATTAAAAAATACTTCGACTTTCCTTCAATAAAAAAGCATATTGCAACATTAATTCCTGCCATATAAATAATAAATGTGTTATCAATTGTTCCATATTCAAAAAATGATATTGGAAGTATAATCAAAATTGTTGATAAGAACACTAAAAACATACATTTTTTGACATCTTTACCATGTTTTATACAACCATATATTATTATAAGTACAACTGATAAAATAACCCATTTTATATTAATTTTTAAAGGATAGCCATTAAGAATATTAACTACAATATTAATTAGTGAAATTACTAAATATACATAAATAGAATATATATATACCTTACTTCCCTTTTCCATTTATATCTACTCCTGATTGCAAATATATCTTGCAACGTGTACACCACTTGCTGACGCATGTGAAAGTGAATGTGTAACTCCGCTACAATCTCCTATTACAAAAAGTCCTTTGTGTTTAGTTTCAAGATTACTATCAATTGAAACTTCCATATTATAGAACTTAACTTCAACACCATATAATAATGTATCATCATTAGCTGTTCCAGGTGCTATTTTATCAAGAGCATATATCATTTCAACTATTCCGTCAAGTATTCTCTTTGGCATAACAAGGCTTAAATCACCAGGTGTACACTTTAATGTAGGTGTTACAAAGCTTTCTTCAATACGAGATTTATTACTTCTTCTTCCTCGTATTAAATCACCAAATCTTTGAACAATTACACCGCCACCAAGCATATTAGAAAGTCGTGCAATACTTTCACCATAACCGTTACTATCTTTGAATGGCTCTGAAAAATGCTTTGATACAAGAAGTGCAAAGTTAGTATTTTGTGTATGTTTTGCTGGGTCTTCATAGCTGTGACCATTAACTGTTACGATACCGTTAGTATTTTCATTAACGACAACACCCTTTGGATTCATACAGAATGTTCTTACAAGGTCTTCAAAGCCCTTAGTTCTGTATACAATCTTGCTTTCATAAAGCTCATCAGTAAGATGTGAAAATACTTCGGCTGGAAGCTCTACTCTTACACCGATATCAACTCGATTAGACTTTGTTTCAAGATTTAAGTCGTGGCTTACTTCTTCCATCCACTTACTTCCGCTTCTTCCTGCTGAAATTATACATTTATCGGCAGTATATTTTTCACCATTGCTAATAATCTCATACTTGCCATCTTCTGTAATATTAACTTTATCTACATGAGAATTAAAATGGAATTCTACCTTGTCTTTTAATTCGTTGAATAAGTTTTCAAGTACTACATAGTTAATATCTGTTCCAAGATGTCTTACAGAAGCATCGAGTAAGTGAAGACCATTCTGAACACAAAGCTTTTTAATGCTTGTATTAGCTGTTGAATAAAGAGCTGTACCCTCTCCACCATACTTAAGATTGATACCATCAACATACTGCATAAGCTCAATAGCTTTTTCTTTTCCAATATATTCGTATAATGTACCACCAAACTGATTTGTTATATTATACTTACCATCAGAGAATGCACCAGCTCCACCGAAACCGTTCATTATGCCACAAGTTTTACAGTGTATACAGCTCTTAATCTTATCACCATCAATAGGACATTTTCTCTTTTCAAGTGGATTACCAGCTTCAAATACAGCTATCTTTAAGTCGCTATTAAGCTTAGTTAATTCATAAGCTGAAAATATTCCACCTGGACCTGCGCCAATTATAATTACATCATAATTCATATATTTTATACCTCAATTTTTATTTTTTAAACTTTGTTCTATATTTATCAAGAAATATTCTATATCCATCACTTCCAAGTACAAGCTTTTTCTGAATTTTGTCATCGTATATTAAAATATACAACAAACACCTAAAGCCTTCTTGTCTACCAGACTCATCATGTATATAATCCATAGGATTAACTGACTCATTAAACACAAATAACTCTGAATTATACTGTGTATCATTAAGTTGAATAAATACTTTATTATTTCCTGAAAATCTAGCCTTTGCATCTATAACATAGACATTACCATTTGCTTTTGAAAGAGCCTTTCTTTGAATAATCTTTCGTACAACTTCATTAATAAGCAATAAATATAGACTTAAAACAATACAGATTATTGATGGTACAGGGTTGTAAGATGTGTCTGTCTTAAAAGTGTATTCAAACCCAGCCATTCCTAAAGAAATACCTAAAGTTATAAAAAGTATAACTCTTATTGTACCAGTATACCAAACTGCGGTCTTTGAATTAAGAAAATACCCTAAAAAAGCCTTTTCTTCTTCTCCACCTGCAATTCTCCAGCCATCTTCTGACATTTGCTTTTCTGTATTACTATCTATATTGCGTATATTAATATTTTGGAAAATCTTATTCATATATCAACCTCAAAAATGTGCTTTTTTACTCCAAATATGTCTACATTCTACATTTTATAGATATATTTTTTATATTACTGCATAACTTTTTTAATTCTATCCTTCATTTGGTCTTCTCCCATAACATGAACAATTGACCATAAATCAGGTGTATTAGCCTTACCTGTTACTGCTATACGAACTATTTCTGCAATATCAGAAACATTGCCCTTAAACGCTTCTGGATTAGCTTTATAAGCCTTCATATCTGAAGCAAAACCATGCTTATCAGCAATAACCTTAAGCTTGTTAAACCACTCTGAATTGTCATCTTCATGGTTGTACATATCAAGATATTCATTCAATACTGTATTAACAGTTTCTTTATCAAGCTTAAATTCGTCTTTTTCTTCTGAACCCATTTCGAAGAAATATCCTATCATTTCAAATATCTGCTTTGCATACATAAAGTCTTTTCTTCTTCTCTTCATTCCAACACCCATATAGAGTCTTAAAATTCCAAGCATCTTTTCCTTATCTGCAAACCAAATCTTTGCTTTTTCAGGTTCATTTTCAACTGCCCAATCATATAAGAAGTCATATACTTCTTCTTCTGAAAGCTTTGATAATTCATTCTTACAAATGTTATGAAGCTTGTCCTTGTCAAATAAAGCACCTGATTGACTCATCTTTTCAACTGAAAATGGAAATTCATTAATATCTTTATCTGGGAACTTCTCATGCCATTCTTCAAAGTTAGAATTAAGAAGCGTAAGAAGATATACCTTCATGCAATATGGGTGGTATCCGTCTTTTCTATAGTAATCAAGTGAAAGCTCTGGGTCTTTTCTCTTAGAAAGCTTTCTCTTTCCACCTGTTTCTTCATCAAACTTCATAAGATGTGCTGTATGTGCATACTTAGGCATCTTAAAGCCTAATAAATGGAAAAGCTCATAGTGAATTGGAGCTGAAGCAAGCCATTCTCCACCTCTTATTACAACAGTAGTTCTCATAAGATGGTCATCAATTGCGTGTGCAAAATGATATGTTGGAATACCATCTTTCTTTAAGAGAACTATATCGTGAATATTTTCTGGAAGCTTAATCTCTCCCTTGATTTCGTCTTTAAATACTATCTCTTTTTCTGGGTCGCCTTGTGAACGAAGTCTTAATACATAAGGCTTTCCAGCTTTTATATTTTCTTCAATCTGTTCATAAGAAAGATTACGACATACGGCATATTCACCATAATATCCTGTAAGTACTTTATCTTCTTCTTGCTTTTGTCTTACTTCATTAAGTTCTTCTTCTGTACAAAAACAAGGATATGCAAGTCCTCTTTCTACAAGACTTTTAGCATAAGCATGGTATATTTCTACTCTTTGTCTTTGGAAATATGGACCATACATATTCTGTGGTGCATCATCAGAAAAACCTGCGCCCTCATCAAATTCTATATCAAAATATCTAAGAACATTGATTATAGTTTCAACAGCACCATCAACTTTACGTTTCTCATCTGTATCTTCTATTCTAAGGAAAAATACACCACCATTTTTATGTGCAATTCTTTCATCAGCTAACGCACTGTAAAGGTTTCCAAGATGAATAAAGCCTGTTGGACTAGGTGCCATTCTTGTTACTTCTGCTTTATTTGGCAACTTTCTATATGGAAACTTCTCCTCGTAATACTCTGGTGTCTTTGTCACCTCTGGAAATAAAAGCTGTGCTAATTTTGTGTTATCCATTGTACTCTCCATTCCCGCTATATGCGTTTTACATTTTAATCATGCTTATATATGTTATTGCATTTTGACGAAAATTACAACCATTTTTATTAAGCTTCTATATTATTTTCTCTTATTTGCGCCACAAGCTGTCTTCTATAAGCTCTACAACCATTTTCATTCCAGTAACGTTTCTGTTCTAGCTTAATTACTTCAAAGGTTGTTTCAAGAATATCTGACTTATAACTTGTATAAGGAGATTTCCCTGCATAGAAAACTGTAATAGAATCTTCATATCTTTCCATATCAAGCCCATATTGCATTGCAAATTCACAACAAAGTGACCTGTCTTCAATAATACATATATGCGCATAATAACCTACAAGATATGCAAAGTAATCTATATCAAACTTATCAACCCAAGACTTATCATCTGCCATAAATACAATTACGGGAAATCTTCTTGAACTATTCTTTATTAGAACCTGCATATTATTATAATTGTCATAACTAATATGCCTTACTGCTTCTTTTAATCTTATAACATCAATAATACCTATATTATCTGCTATTTCACCATAGAAGTTAGGTCTTGAAAACAGTACGTTTTCACTATCTCTATATCTTTCTTCTGGTTCTGCATACTCATTGCTTACAATAAACTTAAGTCCTTTATCATCTAGCTTAATTACGGCATTTGATATCCATATACGACTTGCTACTTTTGCATCAACGTGAGAAGTTGTCTGTCTAAAATAACATTTTTCCTCATCATAATGAAGTTCCACCATATATCCTGGTTGCCCCGCAAAAAAAGGCATAACATCTTCCTGCATAGCTGGAAATACTTCTGCAAATCTTGACTTAACCCATGAGTATATGTATGATACTGCCTTTTTAAAAGCTCCCTGTACTCCTAGATTAGCTGTATCTATATAAGTTTGTGCTTGAAATACCTTAAACTTTCCAAGTAACTTAAATGGTTCAAACTTTCTTCGTCTTATAATATTATCACTTTCAATATTATTAGCCTTATCTATGATATTAAAGGCTTCTTTGAGTCTTTCATCATTAGGACCTATCTGATTGACTATTCTTATCATATTAGTTACTGTTAGGTCTATTCCTTTATCTGATGTATTGTTCCAAAGCTGTCGTATTGCTTTATGACGTTCAAATTTAAAAAATATCTTTGCCAAATTAATATCTGAGTCAAGAACCTTCTTAATCTCAGGGTGAATTGGTTCATTGTCAAACTTAAGACGATAATGACACCTTACCATATCACTCCACTTCTTATCTTTATAATGCTGATGTCCTAAGTCTTCTAACAGCTTAACTATAGAGTCATCACATAATTCAAGTGTTGCAAGTATACTATTCATCTTTCGTGCAAGAGCCTCATTGCCAATTCCAAAAGCTGAACCTTTATACCTTAAATCGTGTTCTATCTCATGCCAACCCTCAAAAGAATTAGTCCTTACCTGAACTTCAAATGTATCATCAACATAATCTGAAAGCATAGGATTAATTATTGCCTTACTAAGATACGATGGTAGCTTAAAAATACCATTAATCTTCATTGCCTTAAATTCGTATTCATTATTCTCTGTTGTAACCCACTCCCCAGGTTCAGCAAATAATGTATCAAGCAAATTCCTACATATATCAACATCGTCTGTAAAATAAAGCATTATCCTTATACCAATAAGGTCCTGCATTTTTTTATCTTCATTTTCAGTTCCAACTCTTCTGTAATCTTTATAAATAAGTTTATCTACCATTGAGTCAACAGCCTTAACCCTATAAGCAATTCTATAATAAAACCCTGCTTTTTTGAGTTTCTCTTCTATGATACTTAATAAATCCACCTTTACAATATCAGGTACTACTATCTTTTCCACATTTTCTTTGCAAAAAAGCTCATTAATTCTGCCATCACTCATAAATCATTCTCCCATGTCCATAATATCTTATAAACAGTATTAAAACCGCCTTTAAGTTAGACATTTCTTCTTAATTGTAACATATTTTATAGGAAATAGACAGCAAAAACCATTATGTTTAGATAAGTTTTATTATTCTACTACTGCCGCTGTTTCTTTCAAATTCTCCAATGCCTCAGATGTTATATCAATCATTCCAGAGAAATTCTGCACACTTTGTTGCAATTTATTCATATCATTTCTACCATCCTCTGTACTTGCTGATATCTCCTCTGATATTCCAGAAAGTGTAGAGATACCTTCAACAATAACTTCATTAGCATTTAATACAGCTTGCACCTCTCCACTTACAGTAGTCATATTATCAACAAGTGAATTAATATCTTCTCCTACAATAATAAAGCTCTCATGAACTGTCTTTACTTTATCTCTTTGTACATTAATACTATTAACTGCTGTTTGTAATTCAGACTGTGTAAGCTTTGTTATAGAAGTAAGTTCTGTCATAATCTGTGTAATCTGTTCTGTAGAAGTCTTAGTCATCTCAGCAAGTTGTCTTATCTCATCTGCTACAACGGCAAAACCTTTTCCGGCTTCTCCTGCCCTAGCTGCTTCTATTGAGGCATTAAGTGCTAACAGATTAGTTTGACTTGATATACTTAAAATTGATTCTGTTATATTAGATACTTTACCAACATGTTCAACAAGCTTTTCTATAGTGTTAGAAATCTGTTCAGTTGACTCATCAACAATATCTGATTGATGAGCTAATTCATCAGAATTAACTTTACCATTTTCAATAACATCTTTAAGCTTTTCTGTAGTTTCAAGTGCTGTAACTGCTGATTGATTAGTATGTTCAAGCCTGTCTTGAATTTCATTTGTTTTTTCTGACTGGGTCTGAGTCTGTGTTGCTGTATCATTAGAGCTGTTGGCAATCATTTCCATTGCATTATGTGTATGATTAATAGCATCTGTAATTGTAGCTAAATCACTTCTTACTTGTGTAAATTGATTATTTACATCGTTTACTATTGCTTCAACTTCATGTGCTACTAAAAGCTGACTATCCGCTTTATCTTGAACAGCTTTTGTTTCTTCTGTTGAAAACTCAATAAGCCTTTTAACAGCTTTACAACCACCAAACACACATACAACAAGACATATTATAACAAGGTTAAGTGTATTAAACTGTTCCATTTTATTTACTGGATTAGTTGTATAAATAACGACAATCTTAGTAACGATAAAAACTAATATTGATGCCGCACCAGCAATTATAAGATATTCATTAAGATATACTGCAAGTGAAAGAAGTGCTGGGAAAATCAACATCATAGCACTTGGTTCATTAAGATATGATATCGTTCCAAAACCAATACAAAATCCTACTGCAATAAATACTTCTGCTCGTCTTCTTTCAATATTTTTTAAAGCAAATAATGCCGTAATAATATACCAAACTACAAAGAATGTAGTAAAAACTATCTTTTCTAATGTGGTTCTATCATTTGCTGTCAATATAATTATTATAAAAAATAAATATTCCATTGTAGCAGTAATACATGTGGTGATATTAGCTCTTTTCATCTGACTCGGAGTTAATACTTTTCTAGTTAATTTCATCATAGATCATCTCCATTTCCAGCCCTAGAAGCAAATTGCTCCCGCTTATCTATTAAAAGCTAGTCCCCTAATGTGTTATAGAAGACTAACTTAAGTTAATTATTGTACTTCAATCAATTCTATTTCAAAATTGAGTTCTTTACCTGCCATCTCATGATTAGCATCAAATGTTATTGTTACATCATCTTTGTCTGTTACTTTTACAGGGAATGGTTGACCAAGCTCATTAGATAAATATACTTGTTCACCTACTGAAAGTTCTTCTGAACCTGGAAGCTCTGTTATATTAACACTAAATATATTCTCAGGGTCAGGATATCCATAAGCTTCTTCTGGCATAAGGTGAATTTTCTTAACTTCTCCAACTTCCATATCCTTAACAGCTTCATCAAAACCTTTTATCATCATACCTGCACCACATACAAACTCTAATGGCTGTTCCCTATCATATGATGAGTCAAACTTTGTTCCATCGTTAAATGTCCCTGTGTAATGGACTCTACATGTCTTTGTTTCATTATTCATTCTATAATTTCCTCCATTGATTTATTTTCCTTACAAATATATTGCAAGTTTTATTTATTATTGATTATACCAAAAAATTGTAATAAGCTCTACAATATATTGTAAAATCTTAAAATTTTCAAAAAAAATAAGACTGTCGCATTAACAAAAATATACACAACATATAGAATTGATTGTTATTCAAATAAATATCTTAATTGATAATATTAAATATCTATATTTTGTATAACATTTTCTTATTGCGCCAGCCATAAGCATTCTATTGTTCAATGATAGAAAAAAATTTATTTAACTTAATTAAGCCTATTGAATTTAACTCATCAAGAATACATTTTACATATCCTGCCAAAGCCTTCTTATCTTTTAAAATAATTCCCGGCGCAATTCCATAATCGTTATACGCCATCCATATAAGTTCACTATCAGGGTCACTTTTGCCCTTTTCTAACATACGATACTTCTTAATATCTACACCTACTTCACAAGCCATGTTTTCTTGAGTAATACCTTGAATATCTCTTAATATTTTCATATTGGTATATGGGTGCTTATTAAAAATGTTAAAATACTTTATACATCTTAAATTATGTCGCATAATACGTTCATTATTGTCACTAAATTCAAAAAGTAACATATCTACAACCATATCCATTATTGCCCTTAATTCTGTATAACTATATTGCTCTATATTATAATGTCCTGTGCTTTTTTCTCCTGTAAATATATAATTAATATCCATATTTGTTTCACATAATCTTTTTACTTGAAAATAGCTAAATCTTCTCATTCCTCTTTCAGTTTTACTGTAATTACTTTGTGTAACTCCAATAATAGATGCTATCTCATCTTGCTCCATTCCAACATTAAGTCGTTCTTCTAAAAGACGCTCTAGCACTTTTTCATAACCAGTATACATAGGTAAATATCCTTAAAAATTTTAATTATTATTACCTATTTTAAGTTATGTTATGCGCCTATTTTAGGAGTTATTCGGACTATAATTAATTTTAATGTCTTTTATCATAAGAAGACTGCATTACTATATTATGGTCTAGAATTTGCTTTAACAAATAATTACTCATGCTGAGTATTTTCATATTAAAATCCTGCTCATTAAAAAGCAATGATACGGCAAAAAGATTTGCCTCATACTCAACGTTTTTAAAAGCATTCTTTGTTGTAACGGCAAAACTATTAAATCCATCTTCATGCAAAAGCGCATGACCTAATTCATGGGCGCACAACACTACTTGACTTTTACGCTCATAACTTCCATTAATCATTATAATTGTTGGATAATTCTCTGACTTTATAGTATAAGCCTTAGTTTCTTTAGGAAGTGCATTACTTACAACAGCTCTTATACCAAATCTTTCGGCTATAACAAATGGGTCTTGTGTGTTATAACTGTATCTAAGGTCTTGTGCCAACCTTTTAATATCTCTAGCTCTCATATTTATTCCCCCTATTTATACTTATAGCTTACTAATTGTAACTGTTGAAGAATTTCATTTGCAAATGCAAGCATAGTTTCATCGTCCATCTTTTCAGGATTATACCCCCCATAAGCTGCAATAGTCGGAAGTTTAAGTAAAAATTCCATAGCCTCTTTAGGGTCATTAAATGTATCTGGAAGTGTATTATCTTCACTTTCAGGTGAATTCCCCATCATTTTAGCCGGTGTAGTTTCAAGAATACTACACATTTTTTCAAATGTAGAAACTGGAATTTTTAGAATACTTGAGTCTTCGTATCTATATATTGTAGACACTGACAAACCTAATTGTTTTGCAAGACTTTCAGCAGAAATATTCTTCTCTTTCCTTTTTGCTTTTAATCTTTCTCCTAACTTCATATAAAAAACCACTCCTAGCATTAAATTTCTTATTATTATATTTAATTATACACATATCTTGATATTTTTACAATATTTTTATTGCATTTGTGCTTTTTAATATTGACATTTTTGCATTTATGCATTATATTCAAAGCATAATTCCTAGCATAAATGCAAATTTTTGATAGCATTTATGCACAAAATCATTTTAAAGGAGAAATATTTATGGTTGAATTATCAGATACAGCTCAATATAAGTCAAATAGCCCAATAATTAAAGTTATTGGAATAGGTGGTTGTGGCAATAATGCAATAAATCGACTCGCCCACAAAACTCCATTTCCTATTCAATTCATTGCAATCAACACTGACCAAATGGTATTAGACCATTCAGAAGCTGATATATGTTTAACAATAGGTAAAAAATTAACAGGAGGTTATGGTGCAGGTGGCAATCCCGAAATAGCAAGTGCTGCCGCAGAAGAAAGTATTGAAGAAATAAAAGAACTCGTGAAAGACGCAAATATGGTTATTCTTACAGCAGGCATGGGCGGTGGAACTGGAACAGGCGCGCTTCCTTATATTTCTAAAATATGCAAGGACATGGGAATACTTACAGTTGCTGTTGTAACAACACCTTTTAGCTTTGAAAACCCTGACAGAACTAATGTAGCTAACGCAGGAATTAAAAACCTTGAAAATTGTGTTGATACTCTACTTGTAATTTCTAATGACAAACTGCTAACTTGCAATGAAAAAGTGGTTACTATGTCATCAGCTTTTTTACTTGCTGACTCTGTACTTAAAAACTCAATTGATACTATTACTAATATCGTATTCAACTGTGGTACTGTAAATCTTGATTTTAATGACTTAAAAACCATTTTAGGAGATAAAGGATATGGTCACCTAGGAATTGGACAAGCCGACGAAAACACTTCTATAACTGACGCTGTTAAGCAGGCTATTAATTCACCACTACTTAACACTAATCTTGCAAGAGCTAAATATGTAATGATTAATTCTTCTGGCGATGTTAATTTAATTGAACTTAACAATGCCATTCAATACATTCAAGAAATTGTTGGAAAAGATGCAAAAATCATGTGGGGAACGGTGTCTTCTGAAGACCAAATTGCAGACAATAAAAACTCAGTTATTACATTAATTGCTACAGGTCTTGAAGATTATTCTTCTAATAATAACAATACTACAGTTGAAAATAATATTAATAATTATGAAAATGTAAATCCTAAACAAGAAGTTCGTGAAAAAAAAATCTCTTTCTCTACTAATAATGACATTAAAGAGCTAATTAATAATTCAAGGCAAAAAGAACGAGAGCTTGTAATTCCATTGTTTTTACAATCGAAAATGAACAGATAATAAAATCTTGTCAATAAAAAATATCAGGGCTGTTGCACTAACAAAAATTTATATAAGATATAAATATCTATATTTTATATGAGATTTTTTTAATGCAACAACCCCTTATAGTTATTTTTTAATTATCATTATAAACATTTAACTTTCTTCTTTTACTGGTTGGATACTACATATTTGTTCTAACTTATATCCGTTTATTACCTTTTTATAAACTATACAATTGACTACGCCAGTATTTTGAGCTTCTTTAACCATATAATCTCTTATATCATCAATATCCCTTTGAATACTGCGAGTACTAACTCCATATCTATTGGCTTCCTCTTTTTTATATACGATTTCGCCATTTAATAATCTATGATATATACTTAAAACTCTATCTATTTTATCTTTTTCTTTATCCATTAACATCAACCACTTTCTTTATTATATTTA
>URYE01000056.1 GCA_900551945.1 uncultured Eubacterium sp.
CAACTTTTGTTTCCATATCAAGTACGCCGCCCTTAGCTCTTTCTTCCTTCTGTAATTCCTGAAGTCTTCCCCAGAGCTTGTTTGTAGCTTCTGTTGGTCCTTCAAGGAAACTTTCATCTCCATCGTATGGCTTGTAGTTCTTCTGAATGAAATCTCTTACGTTGATTTCTTCTTTCCAAAGTCTACCTTCGAAACCGTTCCATTGTTCCTTCTGTAACATCTGTAACTTCCTCCTATATAATATAATATATTGTATTACTGTTTGTACATTGTATACATAACGTCCTCAAAAAAAAAGTCTTGTAACATCTGTAATACTTTGACAATTATGTAACAATTCTTTACAGTGACATAATAACATCTATAGCAAGCAAAATCAAGTAACTTTTTATGAGTATTTGAATAAATACAATTTTTTGAAAATATTTGTCATTTACTGCCTGTTTTTACATAATCATCAGACTTTAACTACTTAAATTACACATTAATTATTGCCATTTTTTAATTTTTAATACAAAGACTTCATAAATTATTAACTATCATAATGGCAGTAAATATTTTTATCATTACAATAAATTTTATTATATTATATAAACTAAATTCACAATTTAAAAAATGTTATTTAGATTTATATGATTGTACTTTTACTGATGTTTGTTTATACAATATTGATACTTATAAAAATAGCCATTATTAACTTGCTAATATTTTTCTACTATTATATCATAATAACATTAATATATAAAAATAAGGGTGTTTATAATTATGAATAAATATATCTCTATTTTAAAAAATACTAATATGTTCAATGGAATAACTGAAAATGAAATACTTGGTATGCTTAAATGTCTTAATGCTAGAACTGTTACTTACAAAAAAAATGAATATATTTTAAGAAACGGTGAAAACGTAACTGACATTGGTATGGTGCTTGATGGACTAGCTCTTATAGAAAAAGAAGATATATGGGGAAACCGTTCAATTATATCTGAAATAAGCGCAGGTGTTCTTTATGCTGAAAGTTATGCTTGTCTTGCAAAGCTTCCTGCAGAAATTAGTGTAATTGCAAATGAAGATACAACTGTAATGTTATTTGATATGAGAAGAATTCTCACCATTTGTTCATCTTCATGCACATTTCACACGAAGCTAATTCAAAACCTTTTACAAACTATTGCTCAAAAAAATGTTCTCTTAACTAAAAAAATAGAATATATTTCAAAAAAGACAATAAAAGAAAAACTGTTAGCTTATCTTTCCTCAGAAGCAATGAAAGCTAACAGTTCAACATTTTGTATTCCATTTAATAGACAAGAGCTTTCTGACTTTCTTGCAGTTGACAGAAGTGCGTTAAGCGCTGAAATTGGCAAGCTAAAAAAGTCAGGTGTAATTGCTTGTTCTAAAAATAAATTCACTATACTTAATCCTGATTTGTAAGCCACCTGCCTATATCAGGTCTTCTACAATATGCTCTAAGCTCAAGCATTATATCCTTTTTGCAATATTGTGCATTAAGGATAATTTTGCTTACTGTTTCTCTTTTTTCCTTAATATCGCTTGCCCTATTAACCAAATCTCTTACAGATAACTTAATCATTCCATTTGGCCCAACTTCATCATATACTACTTGGTGCATACTTACTCCATTGTCACTAAGAATTTGATTAATTACAAATAAAAACTTTTCTTTTTCCTTTTGTTGTTCTTTTATAAAACGTTCATGTCTTTTTTTATCAATATCTTCAAATATCTGCTTTTCATGCTGTAATTCTCTTTCTTCATCAAGTCTTTCATCATCAAGAATACCATTATGTACAGCACTTTCTACTGTTTTTTTTTCTTTATTAACTAACTCCATATTAAGCTCTCCCTTTATGATGTCATATATAATCTAAATTTCGCTTCATAAAACCATAAGAAACTCACTTTGCGAGTTTTTAGTATTAATATTATAATTTACTTTATTGGGCTTTACAACTATTTTTTATACCTTAAAACTTCTTATTAAGTCCTACAAAGTCATTATGGTTAATCTCATCTTTTAACACTGTACCTTTTGTTTCACCATCAAAGGAAATATATCTATTACCTTTATATACAAGTTTTCCTTGTGCCCCTTCAACCGCTACATCATACACATCTTTTGCAACATTAAATTCAATATCACGACCACTACTATCTTCAAAAATCAATGTATATTCAAGACCTTTTTGTGCTATACCACTAGCTACTCCACCACCACCCTGAGTTACATACATTTTTTTGTCAACAAATTGCTGTGCTTCTTTAACTTTAAGTGTTGCAGTTGTTGTAACAGTCTTACTAAATAAAATAGTAAACAAATCTTTTATTGCACTCTTAAATATCCATAACGCAATACAAATAAGAAGTGCATATACTAAAATCTGAAGCCATAATGGAAACATCTCTTTTGTCATAATAACCTCCATTCCTGTGCATAAAATGCACATAATAAACACGATTGCTTTGTTATTTATATAATACCACAATATGCAAAAAAAACAACTATTTCTAAATAAAATAAGGTGCTGTCGCATTAACGAAAATTTATACAAGACATAGAATTATTTATTAATTAAATATATATATTTTGTATAAAATTTTCTTAATGCGACAGCACCTTACTTAATACTATTAAAATAAATGTTTATATTAATTATTATTTATTAGGCTTATATTTTAAAAACAGTTTTATTTATTTTTTGCTGCTGACTACTCTCCACAGCAAGCTATGGAGTTATTTGCCACTTGCTGATAACTTTTTAGCTGCAAAGCTTGAAAGCATATTTATAATTATTACCATAACAAGAAGAACTACTGCTGTTGCATACGCCTGGTCAATGTTTAGTCCTTCTTTTGAAAGATTATACATGTGTACTGAAAGTGTTCTAGCTGATGAAAATACACTTGTTGGAACTTTTGCAACTGTACCTGCTGTGTAAATAAGTGCTGCTGTTTCTCCCACTATTCTTCCTGTTGCAAGAATTACTCCTGAAAGTATTCCGGGTACAGCCGATGGAAGTACAACTTTAAATACAGTTCTTAATTTACCAGCTCCTAGTCCAAAGCTTCCTTCTCTATAATTTTTAGGAACAGAAAGAAGTGCTTCTTCTGTAGTTCTCATAATTGTTGGCAACACCATTATAGCTACAGTAAATGCTCCTGATAAAAGCGAATAGCCAAATCTACAAGTTCCAACGAAAAACAACATACCAAAAAGTCCATAAACTATAGAAGGTATTCCCGATAAAGTTTCTGCTGTAATTCTTACTACATTTACAATCTTATTACCTTTTTTAGCATATTCAACCATATATATAGCTGAAAATATTCCAAGTGGCGTTGCAATAACAAGTGCTAATGCTGTAAGAAGTAATGTATTGATTATTGATGGTAGCATTGAAACATTTTCCGAATTATACTCCCATGCAAATAATGATGGTGTAAGATGCGGAACACCTTTTACTACAATATATACAACGATAAATCCAAGAACAAATATTGTAAGAAATGCCGCAAAGTTAGTTATAACAAATACTGCCAATGAAGCGGGGTGTTTTAAATATGATTTTAATTTTGTATTCATTAAACATTCTCCCCTTTCCTTTTAAGTATTGAAAATAACATATTTATTATAAGTATAAACACAAATAGTACTACGCCAGTTGCTATAAGCGCCTCTCTATGTAAGTCAGTTGCATAGCCCATTTCCATTACTATATTTGCTGTAAGTGTTCTTATTCCTTTAAATATTCCTTTTGGCATTCTTGCTTGATTACCAGCCACCATAATTACTGCCATAGTTTCCCCGATTGCACGACCAATTCCTAGCACAATTCCTGCCATTATTCCTGACTTTGCTGCTGGTACAACTGTTAAAAACACACTACGTTCATGTGTTGCTCCAAGAGCTAATGCACCTTGATAATATTTTTCTGGCACAGCTCTTATTGAAGCTTCCGAAATACTAATTATAGTTGGTAAAATCATTATGCCAAGAAGAACTGATGCTGTAAAAATACTATTTCCATCCGCACCCAGACTTCCTATCCCTGGAACTATGACACAAAGTCCGAAAAATCCGTATACTACAGATGGTATTCCTGCAAGTAAGTCTACTCCCGGCTTCATTATTTTATAAAGCCATGCTGGACAGAACTTAGCCATGTATATTGCAGTTAATAATCCTATTGGCACACCTATTATTACAGCTCCCGCAGTTACATATATACTGCCAAGTATCATTGGAAATATTCCATATATATCATTGCTGGGTTTCCACATTTTTCCTAAAAGGAAGTCAAATAATCCTATTTTTGCCATTGCGGGAATACCATTTGCAAAAAGAAATATACATATAAGCGCTACTGCCAAAATTGATACACACGCACATAACAGAAACACTATTTCCATTATTTTTTCTTTTAATACTGTCTTATTCACATCAATTCCTCATTTCATAAGCGTTTTACGCACCTTTTATACTATTTTACATCGCTCCACTTTGTTGTTTCACCTGTGTATACAGACTTAATCTGGTCAACTGTCATATCACTTATAGAATTTTTTGTATTAACCACTACTGCAATACCATCAAGGGCTATAGCTTTAGATGTTAAACCTGCTTGTGTTTCACTGTCTTTTAATTCTCTTGAAGCCATACCAATATCACAAGTACCATCTTTAGTAGCTGTCATACCTGTTGTTGAGTCGCTTTCTTGAAGTTCAATTGTTGCACCTGTATTTACTTTCTTGTAACCTTCAATTAATTTTTCCATAACTGGTGTTACTGATGAAGAACCTGCAATTACAAGCTTTCCTGTAGTACCAGTTGTTGTAAATGCTCCTGTGTTACCTTCTGAAATGTAACCATTATCTTCTACAATCTTCTGTCCATCAGCACTCATTATGTAATTTATAAAATCTTGTGCAAGCTCACTTGGAGTTCCCTTTGTTGCTATATTAAATGGTCTTGAAAGCTTGTAGCTACCATTCTTTACATTGTCTGCTGTAGCTTCAACTCCACCAACCTTTAATGCCTTTACTGTAGAATTTAATGCTCCTAAAGAAATATAACCTATTGAGCTTTCATCACCTGCTACAGTAGTAATAACTGTTGCTGTACTATTTACTACGACTGCATCTTCCGATGTCATATCTATTTTTTTACCACTTGAGTCTTTTTGTTCAACTCCTACAAGCTCTATAAATGCTCCTCTTGTTCCTGAACCATCTTCTCTTGATATTACTGTTATATTCTTGCTTGAAGCTTGTGCAGTTGAGCCATTAGTTGCATCTGTCGATGAAGACGAACTCCCACCACAACCTGTCAATGCTCCTGCTAAACATAACACACTTACTGCTATTGCAGTAAACTTTTTTAATCCATACTTTCTCATATTAATCCTTCTTTCTTTTTCAAATTAGATTTATTTTCTAATCTTATTAAGTAGCAAAACAGATTGCGCATATCTGTCTAAAAACACATATATGGTCACACTATAATTTTCAACCAAATATACATTTCCTACTTCCTGTCAAACTCTATACTTTATTTGACATTGATATAATACAAAAAAATATGTAAAATCTACTATCACGCAAAACTAAAATCAATGTAAAGTGTTTGTAAAGATATATTAATTATGTAAAGTTAAATTTGTAATTGTAAAATATGTAAATTCTATGTGAAAATTTCAATTTGTAAAACTGTTTTAAAATTAAAAATAATGCAGAGATGTATATTATTTACATCTCTGCATTTTAACTTTGTCTACAAGCTAGAATATACTACAATTATTTTACAGCTTCTTCAATAACCACATCACTCCAACCTATTATATTGCCATCATTATCTTTAACTGGTGTAAAGTTGTCTGACTGAATAAACTCAGCTTTTGCGTCAATATTAAATGTCAAATCAGCCTCAGCATTTCCCCAACTTGTAGGAATTGTAACCTTTGTAAATAACTTAGAACTATTTTCTTCCCCCTCCTTATTAGAAAGAATTTTATTATAGTAATAATATCCATTATCAGAAAGTGTCCAACCATCTGCTATATCAAGTCCATCTTGTATAGAACTTGCTTGCTCCTTTGTCAAACCACTAAACTCAAGCTTAACCCTTACATAAGCATCTTCAGACGTTTCATCAAGTATTACTGTAGGGTCTTTTTCTAATACATCACCTGGCTTTACATTTTTATAATCTTTACCTGTTGTATTATCATCTCTTTTTTGCTCACCCGTTTCTGTGAGTGAACCTGTTACATGACCAATTGTTATTACATTAGTTCTTGCGTCTTTATCTGTAAAATACGCAAGTGTTCCCCCCGTAACGGCTGTAATACACAAAGCCGACACTACAATACCTGTAGCTAATCTTTTTTTACTTTTCAATTTTCCCCTCCACTTTTTCACATTTTTATAAATTCCCCGTTTATTACAACTATGAGAACTTGCTTTGAGATTTTCTCAAGCTATCAAGACAGTCATCAAGTTTTTATACAAGCACAAACTTTTGCTCGCTGTTCGCATAAATAAAGTTGTGAATTTAGTTAAACTGTGCGTCTTGTGATGTCTTTGTATTGACTAATTCTATAAGCCCTGGCTGTGCGTCTTTGTAAGTATTAAATGTTGAAGCCTGAACTGCGAAACCTGTTACTTTAATATTAAATGTTGGAAGTGTTCCTGCGTCTACAATATTTCCGTCTTGGTCTTTATAAATAATTGTTGGGTCATATTCATCTGTTTTTACATCAATTACTTCAATCTTGTTACCATCAGCATCACACTTATATATTGTTGTTGTCTTTGCTAGTGTTGACCATTCCTCCGTAATCTGAGCATTAACCTTTACATTGTTAAATAAAGCATCCGTTGATTCTCCTGCTTTTACGGCTGTTTTATATATCCATATTTCACTACCGTCTGAGTTTTGAGCTACTTTTTCCCAATCATCTTCATTATAATCTGTAATTTCAGCATATTTCTTAAAGTCAGTAGCACTCATAGGATCACCCAAATTATCAGTATAATCAACCTTGATAGCCATATAAATAGCTTCATCAGAGTCATTTGTCATAACCGGGTTCTTTCTAATTACATCACCCGGAATATAGTTTTTACCAGAGTCTTCTGTCCACTCGGTTTCTGTAAGTGTTGTACTGATATTTTTAGAAGATGTAAATGTATTTGTCTTAGTTTCAGTTACAGAATTAAGATATGCAAGTGTTCCCCCTGTTGCAAGCCCTGCTGATAAAACCATTGCAGCCGCTGTTAAAGTAATTCTTTTTGACTTTTTCATAAAAAATTGCCTCCAAATATTTTAATATTACAGCTCGTTAGCTGTCACTAATTCATTTAATGCTGTCTTAGCTTCTTCCATTGAAATGCCGTAAGCCTGAACAGCATAGGCTGTTACCTTAATATTAAAATTAGGTAACAGATGTGTATTTTCATCTTGTGTAAGATCAGCGCTTAAATGTACATTTGTAAATAAAGGTTCTGTAACATTTTCAAGAACAGTTGTTGAAGCATCATCTTGTGTAAGAATGTTCTTGTACATATAGACAACACTTTTTCCATATTCACCGGTATCATTTTCCTTGTCAGTTTCCTCAGTCCCGATATAAACCCATGAATTTGAAAAATCAATTCCCATCTGGTCATCATTTGCTCCCCTATCAAGATACAACCTTCTAAATTCGCCAAATGATAACTCGTTTTCTTCATCATAATACTGAACTTTTAATGCTACATAAGATGAAACACTGTTATCACTAAGCGTAACTGTTGGGTCTTTGTCAATTACCTGTCCTGGCACATAAGCTGATGCCTGCTCCTTTCCATGCTCTTGCCAGTTAGGCTCTGTCAATGTGATTTTAATTTCTTTATCTGATTGAAATGTGTTGGTTGCCGTTGGCGTTACTGAACTTAATAGTGAATATGTAACACCCACCCCAGCTAATATTAAGATTGTTACAACACTAACAACCAACAATATCATTCGCCTTTTCTTCATCACAGTGCTTCCTTTCTTTATTTACTTTACGTTGTTATTATGCGCCATGTAAGTCACAAGGCAGTCACATAGGAAAAATTTGGAAATATATTTTTAAATTATTATACAAACTGTTAAAAACACACTCTACAAGTTACCACGACAATTACCAATGTCTTATAAAACTATAGATTTTTTCGTTGTTTGCAAAAAAAGATATTAGCTAAAAATGTTATATTTTAACTAATATCTTTATATAGTAATATTATTTATCATTTGAGTTTCCGCATTTTGCATTACTGTTTATATACTATTGATATCTTCACAATTTTACAAATGCAAAATGTGGAAACTCAAGTATTTATCGGAATATTCTCCTTGCAAAATTATAAAGTCCATTTTGCCATACTGCGCCTTCATGTCCACCCGGCATTTCATAATAAATATAATCTATATTATACTTATCAAACATTTCTGTAAATTCTCTTACTCCGTCTATAAATGGATCTTCTACTCCTACTTGATATAATAAAAGCTTATAATTATTTTGTAACTTAGTATAGTCAAAGTCCTTTAAAACACCAGCAGCCCATTCTTCATCTTTAAAAATTCCATTTGTAGCAGAAAAACCACCTATATATCCAAACTGTGTAGGATACTTAAACCCAATATATGAAGCTTCTCTACCACCTAACGAATATCCCGCTATTGCAGTATTTTCCTTACCTGTCTTTACTGAATAGTTATTATTAATAATTGGCATAAGATTATTTTCAAGCTCATCTATAAAATTATCATATTGTGCTGTAAGCTCATAAAATGATAGTCCATCTTCTGAGTCGTACTGCTCAGATGTAAACACTGTTGGACATACAACTATCATATCAGGCGCATCATAGTCATAATGTGCATTTTGAACTATATATTGTGCTCCCATTACACCCCAATTTTGATAATCCCCACTCATTCCATGCAAAAGATATAATACGGGATATTGTTGCTCACTACTATATCCATAAGGGAGAATAACATTTGCCTTTTTATATTTATGTGATACTGTTGAATAGTACTCAATCTCTGTAGTTTCACCATATAACCTACCATCATGAGGTTCAAGATAATGAGCAGGCGTATCATAATTAGTATCACTGTGAATATCATAAGAACTAATTTGAGTATTAGGTTGTGTAGAATTTACACTCTCCTTTGTAGTCTGTAAATAACTCTCACTATCCGCCGTATTAGCCGCACAACCACCAAGCATTACCGCCGACAATGCAACTACAGATATTGCCTTATATAACTTAGTCCTTCTCATAAGTCCCTCCTTTTCATTTTTCATATACAATATAATTGTACATTACTTGTGTTTATATTCTAAAATACCAAAAAAACATCAAAATTAAAAGCCCACTATTCCCCATTTTTATATTTTCTATTTCAATAACTTTCCGTAAGATAACAGTATTATATAAACATAAATGCACCATTAAAAAGAACTGTTATATATATTTGTATGACAACAGCGAACACCCTTGTTCGATGATGGCATACAAATATAGGAAATTGTACTTTCACTGGTGTGTGAATGATTTATCTAATATTGATATCTTTCACAACCTAAAATACAAAAAAGACAGTATGCCATTACAAAACACACTGTCTTTAATATCCAATATTTAATAACATAATCTTACACAAATGCTTAAAACCCACTTCTCTTATTTTAATAAAACCCAATCCTAACAAACCTGTTCAAGAATACTTGATAACGCATTTCCACTACTATTATGACATCTTATAATATCAGCATTACACTTTTCAGCTTCTGTCACAGCAGTTCTTACCATTTTATGAGATACAGTATTTGTAAATAAAATCATCACATCAGGCGAACCAATATGATTACTAAAATTACCACTCATGTGAGTAAAAATCTTCACCTTACAATTAAAAGCCTTACATATTTTCTTATATTGACATACCATTCTATCATGTCCACCTACAATAACAACACTCATATTATTCCTCCATTCTTGCGTATACTTAAAATTTAACATATATTTTCAATCAACTTCATTAATTGCTAATTACACTATTACTGCTAAATTAACCTACACATTCCATTTTTCTTGATAATATTTTTTTATAAATTAAAGACATATCCATGCCACTTGATACCATACTTATAACTTGCTCTGTTGCTTTATCATACTTTTTGAAAAGCTCCTTTTTTTCATTAACATTTTCATATACTTTCCAATATCCTGAATATAAATAATCTTTTCCCTTATTTTCTACAAAGCCCTTTACATCTTCTATTGGATACCCCAAAAGAAGACCCATTTCATGAGGAAAATCTTCATGATTATCCATATAACTTGCATATCTTAACTTAAAACGATTAAGAATACTATCTAATGAAAAATCAGTATAACCCTCACTTTTTAAGAACGCATAAACAGGTTCACTTAAAATATACTTTTCAAGTTCAGCCTTTCTGTATATTAGATAAGTCACACCTTTTTTGCCTGTGCATAATTTACATATCATCATATCAGAATTACACATAACGTCATTGAGCTTTTTTTCACAATCCCAATTAATACATAAAAGATTAGCTATCTTTACCCCCGCAATTACTGGTGCGCATTGTAATGCTAATTGTGTTCTTATATTGTGAAAATTAAGCTCTTTAAATATACAGAAAACCTCCTGACTCATACATTCTCTCCCTTCTTATCTTACTGCTATCCATATCCAATACAGATTGCCTTATATTATACTTGCCTACTATTTTGTTCGCCTTAAATAATTTTAGTTAGTTTCAACTAACCTTTGTCTTTTATAATATCCTGCTATAAATTATTTCTCCATAGCAGGATATTTATTCGTTATTTATGTTTTTAATTATTAACATTCACACTGTCTTACAACAACACTTTTTAAATTTTGATTTCCAATATAACCACACTTTTTCAAGCCCTGTGTTATAACTTGGTTCCACATTTTTGCTGATAAATGATATTCTGTATTATCATCTAAACGAACTGTGCATACATTATCTTTTTCACATGCCTGTTCACATGATATTTTATACATATTCTTTCTATTGATTGCACCAATTGACTCCAATGTATTTATCATTCTATAAACTGTTGCCGTTCCAATGCTTTTATCTTGTTTCAAGGCTTTATAATAAATCTCTTTACAGCAGGCACATTCTTCTTCAAGAATAATATCTAATAGCATAAGTCTTTGTCTTGTAATTCTACAGTGTCTACTCTTTAACATCTCGACAATCTGTTCTTTTTTCATTTCATTAGTCTGACACATACTTACCTCCATGCCTGCGCAATACTGCGCCATATTCAAGTCATTTATACTAATATAAATGTGTATATCATAAAAACTTAATTGTTATCCGTACAATAATTAATGACAATGTCCTCCATTACAATGACTGCAATCTCCATCACAACCTAATATTGACTTACCATTTTTCTTGCCCTTTATCATACTTCTTATAATAAGAGCAACTATAACTAAAAGAATTATACCTACAATTAAAGTTCCCATAATAATCCTCTTTTCTACATAAATAATCTACAAATATAATTAAGTCCCCATCCCCATTTATTGCTTTTTTAAATAGAAGCTAGGGACTTAATTTATAATATTAAACTGCCTTTGATACCTTGTTATTTACAACAAGTTTGTCACTTTCCTTATATGGTCTTACAAGAAAATAGATAAATGCAATTACAATAAGGAATGCAACTATTGTTCCGAAACCAAATGTACCATAAAGAATAAGTGAACCAATCTGATTAACACATAATGCTACAAGGTAAGCAAAACCACACTGATAACCGATAGCAAATGCAAACCACTTACCATTGTTCATTTCTCTCTTGATAGCACCCATAGCTGCGAAGCAAGGAGCACATAAAAGGTTGAATACAAGGAAAGCATAAGCTCCAACTGCTGTTAATGTTGTAGCAAGTTCACCCCATACCTGAACACCGTTTTCTGCAACTTCACCGAAACCATAAAGTACACCGAATGTACCAACTACCTGTTCCTTAGCAATAAGACCAGTTACTGTAGCAACTGCCATCTTCCAATCGCCAAAACCTAATGGCTTAAAGATTGGAGCTATTACACTACCAATAGCTGCTAAGATACTTGAATCAAGCTGTTCATCATCAAGGAATGAGAATGAACCATCAGCCCAACCAAAGTGCATTAATACCCAAACAAGAATTGTTGCAAGAAGAATAATTGTACCTGCCTTCTTAATAAATGAAGAACATCTTTCCCACATACTTCTTAATACGTTACTTACTGTAGGCATATGATATGCTGGAAGTTCCATAACGAATGGCGCTGGGTCACCAGAGAACATCTTAGTTTTCTTTAAGATGATACCTGATACTATAATTGCTATAATACCAACAAAATATGCACTTGGAGCTACCCACCATGCACCATCAAATAATGCACCAGCGATTAAAGCTATAATTGGAAGCTTTGCTCCACAAGGAATAAATGTTGTTGTCATTATAGTCATTTTTCTATCTCTGTCATTTTCAATTGTTCTTGATGCCATAACACCAGGAACACCACAACCTGTTCCGATAAGCATTGGAATAAATGACTTACCTGAAAGACCAAACTTTCTAAAAATTCTATCCATAATAAATGCTACTCTCGCCATATAACCACATGACTCAAGAAAAGCTAAGAATATGAATAATACTATCATCTGAGGCACGAAACCTAATACAGCACCAACACCGGCAATAATACCGTCATTGATAAGGCCTGATAACCAGTCTGCACAACCAATAGCATCTAATCCATCACCAACAAGTGTTGGAATACCAGGAATCCATACGCCATAATCTGCTGGGTCTGGTTCGTCTTCATCAGCTAATTCTTCGGCTTCTTTTGCAACATCTGATGTAATGTTTACTGTTTCGATAACATTTTCTTCTTCATCAAGAATATCTACAGTTGTTTCGCCATCATCAATTGCTGCAACAATCTGTGTAGCTCTGTCATAATCAGCAGCGGCATCTTCATAATCAGAAGTTCCTATGCCAAATAAATGCCAACCATCACCAAATACTCCATCATTAGCCCAATCAGTAGCCCATGTACCAACTGTTGATACTGATATAAAGTAAACAAGGAACATAACTGCCGCAAATATTGGAAGTGCGGCAAATCTGTTTGTTACAACTCTATCAATCTTATCTGATATTGTAAGCTCACCAGATTTCTTTTTAGTAACACATTCTCCAATAATAGAAGAAATATATACATATCTTTCATTTGTAATAATACTTTCTGTATCATCATCAAATTCATCTTCAAGTTGCTTAATCTCTGCTGATACATCAGGAACACTCTTCATATTTTCAACAATCTTATCATCTTTTTCAAGAAGCTTAATTGCGAAAAATCTTCTCTGACTTTCATCTATACCTGTAAGCTTGCTCTTAACAGCGTCAATAACACTTTCAACGTTCTCATCAAACTTATGTACTGGAGCAGAAGCATTCTTATTATTAGCAGCTTTAACAGCTTTGTTTGCAGCTTCCTTAATTCCTGTACCCTTTAAAGCTGATATTTCAACAACTTCACAACCTAACTTCTTTGAAAGCTTATCAATATGAACCTTGTTACCTGTCTTTTCCATAATATCTATCATGTTGACAGCCATTACTACTGGAATACCAAGTTCCATAATCTGTGTTGAAAGATAAAGGTTTCTTTCAATGTTAGTACCATCGACAATATTAAGAATTGCGTCTGGTCTTTCATTAATAAGGTAATTTCTTGCAACAACTTCTTCCAAAGTATATGGTGATAAAGAATATATACCAGGAAGGTCCATGATAGTCACATCATCGTGACCCTTTAACTTACCCTCTTTTTTCTCAACTGTAACACCTGGCCAGTTTCCAACGAACTGGTTAGAGCCTGTCAGTGCATTAAACAGTGTCGTTTTACCGCAGTTGGGGTTACCTGCTAATGCGATTTTAATTGACATTTCCTATCTATCTCCTTTTCATACTCATTGTATATATAATAATTGCTATAAAAGCAATCATATACCAAAACTTTATACTAGCACATTGCGTTAAAATAGCACCAACTAACTAAGGTTTACATTAGCTTATATGTGTATCTTTGTGCTAATATTTATTTGTTTTTACTTACATAAGTAAGTCTAGGCTAACCTGCTATGAAAAAATATACCGGCTTACACCGGATACTTTTTATGTAAATTATTCTACAACTATCATTTCCGCATCTGCTTTACGAAGTGATAATTCATAACCTCTTACAGTTACTTCTACTGGGTCACCTAAAGGTGCAACTTTTCTTACAAAAATATCAACGCCCTTTGTTATACCCATATCCATAATTCTTCTCTTTACTGGGCCTTCACCTGTAAGCTTTACAACTTTTACAGTATTTCCACAAGATACATCTTTTAATGTCTTCATTGTTTTTTACATCTTCCTTTCATATATTACATATATTAAATACACAACTGTGTATTTTAAGCAATATTATACCATAATCTTATTAGCCATATCTTTTCCTATAGCTACTCTTGAATCTTTTACATTAACAATCATATTACCGCCAATTTCAGAAACTACTGTAACTGTTCCTCCAACTACAAAGCCAAGATTTTCAAGAAATTTTCTAGTTTCTTCTTTGCCGCCTATTTTTTTAATTGTATTTTCAACGCCTGTATCAACCATTGTCAAAGGCATCATTTGTACCTCCTTTTGATATCAATTGTGATAATCATTTTCATTACATCGTTAGTGTATACTAATCGCTGTTAGATGTCAACAACTTTTTAAGAAAATTTAATAATTATAAACTCATAAAAGCTTATCCTAATGCGACATCTAGCACCATCATAAGGCTAAACCCCACAGCAAACATTACAGTTCCTATATCTGTATGTTTGCCTTGTGACATCTCTGGAATAAGTTCTTCTACTACTACATATAACATAGCCCCTGCAGCAAAACTTAAAAGGTATGGAAGTACTGGAATTATTATCCCTGACAAAATAATAGTAATAATCGCACCTATAGGTTCAACTGCACCTGAAAGTGTTCCATATATAAAGGCTTTTTTCTTTGACACTCCATTTGCATGAATGGGCATTGATATAACAGCACCTTCTGGTATATTTTGTATTGCAATTCCTATTGACAATACAAGCGCACTCATAATACTTATCTGTGAACTGTCTGCAAGCCAGCCTGCGTATACAACTCCAACAGCCATACCCTCTGGAATATTGTGAAGTGTTACTGCAAGCACCATTTTTGTAGTTCTACTAAAATTACTTTTAGGGCCTTCCGCTTCTTCACTGTGTTGGTGAAGATGTGGTATTATATGGTCAAGCATAAGAAGAAATAATATTCCAATCCAAAAGCCTACTGTGGCTGGTATAAATGACAACTTTCCCATATATTGTGATTGCTCAATAGCAGGTATTATAAGGCTCCAGATAGATGCCGCAACCATAACCCCTACTGCAAAACCATTTAAAGCCTTTTCAACTAATGTACTAAGGTTCTTTTTCATAAATAGCACAAAACACGCTCCAAAAGTTGTTCCTATAAATGGTATTAAAACACCTTCAATTACTTCTATCATATTAACTTAAATCCTTCTTTTTAAGACTAAGAATATAATTACGATTAATCATTTTAAAAATGCTTTTCTTTGTGTAAAGGCAAGCAAATGTTAAAATAATAAGCAAAATAATTGTCATAATCATAAATACCACCCTTTCTATTATATGTATATGCAAACCTCCTGTCCCTATTTCTTTACATACTTAATGTATTATTTTTATTTAAAACTAATAATAAACTGATGTTTTATATATTTTGTATGTATGAAATAATGGATATATTTTATATTGTTAAAAAATTTAGTTAGTCTTAACTAACTCACTATTATTATACCATATTTTCATTCAATTGCACTACATTTATTGATAAATTTTCTCAATAAATGTCAATTTTAACTTTTTGATAAAAAACATTTGTTGCGAATTTTTCAAATTATTGCAACAATCACCAAGTTCTTGTGTAAACACAGACTTTAACTCGTTGTTAGCATAAATAAAAGTTTTATAAGATAACAGTATTACATAAATAATAAATGCACTATTAAAAATAACACTCAGCTATATTTGTATGACAGCAACGCACAAACTCGTTCGATGATAGCATAAAAACATCACTAAGTGTTATTATTCTACTGATATTCTAACAATCTAAATCTCAAAATATAAAAATTTAAGCCTTATAGTGTTCCTTTGCAAATTCCATATCTTGCACCAGTTCCATTGTTCCAAGATATTCTCCTTGTTTATTTCTTACTGCCATATAAGTTACAAGCATATCCCTTCCATTTTTATTCATCCATATAGGCACTTTGTCTAATGTATTATTCCTAAATTCTTCAATTATCTTTCTTACCTGCTGTTCAATTTTGGGTGGGTGGCAAGTAAATACTTCTCTATCAATTGCCATTCCCGGTCTTTTAAATACCTTTTCCCCTTCATTAAAATACCTATTTATATTGTTTTCATCGACAAATGTTATTTCAAGCGGAATTGTATTAAGCATTGCTGTAAGCTGTTCCACATTAATATGCCCACCTGCCATTACAATTTCTTCTCCCAAAAATCTCGAATTAATATCCTTAGCCTTAGATATTTTCTCAGCTTCTTCCCACACCATACTTTCAATACCAAAGCACTCATCATAGTCCTTTAAGTATTCATAAATTACGTGCCATTCATTCGTTGTAAAGTTTAATGCACAATTAGGGAATAATATATTAGACTCCTTGTAAATCATTTCTTCAATTCTTGTAAGTACATTATCAAATTCTTTATTCCACTCATCGTTGTGATTTTTTTGCTTAATAAGTGCTTTAACTTCATCTCTTATATCATCATCAGTTGTCCACATTACATCTGATGGGCCACTTATTTCATACTTAACCTTTAAATGTGGATAAAGTAAATCACCTTTCTTTGCATAGTGTATTGCAATCTCATTTAATTTATAAAGAAGTTCTTCTGTTACATTGTTATTATCTAAGGCTTGTCTACATTTTTTAATAAGTTCTTCTAATGCTTCATTTTCCCTTGTAAATGTACTAAGCGGGTGTCCTTTTATATCTATAAGCTTTTTTGTTGCACTTAATCTTTCAGATTTAATTCTATCTGCCTTTTCTTTTGGCGACTCTTGTGTGTGTTCTTCTGTTATCATTCCATGAAATAATGCTGAATGTACATCGCATAACTTCTGAACTTCCATAATAGGCATACCTTCTTTAATTAACTGTTGTTCTGCCTCTATTATTTCTGATGAGTCAACATCTTTAAATTCCTTTACAAAGTCAGCCCTAACACTTTCAAGACTTTCATTTTCACTTAATCTTTTAAGATATCTTTTGATTTTTTCTATATTATCCATTTACTGCTATGAACCTCCATTTATATTACAATTTATTTTCTACAATTTTAAACTTAATATACATTAAACAAATAGAAGTGTATGTTGTTATAACAACATTTTTAAAAATTTCAACTTATTTTACCATACATTTAGCTATGAATTTTTCAAGTTATTGCGATGACTTATGCAGGTACAAAATTTAACTCGTTGTTTGCATAAAAAAAGTGCTTCATTAAGAAATCTTATATAAATTTCTTAACGAAACACTTTTACTTAAATATTAATATATACTTCATTGGGCTTACGCATTGCATATATATGTTCAAGCCACTTAATTATACCTTTACTAGACTGTGCAAATGGTGTTTTGTGACTTAACATATATTTTGAAGCCTTAATCTTTTTTAATGTATCTATCTGTTCTTTTAAAATTCCAGAATTATACAATTTAACATCTGGGTTATTTTTAGGATATATAGCATCGCCTAAAAAACAATACTGTTCATCAACTTCCAAAGCTATACACCCCTTTGCATGACTTGAAGGGACTGGAAATATGTGAAGTTTTATATTATCATCTTCAATAAAAATATCACTATCTACAATATCACCGACTTTTGTATATTTGAATGTATTTTTACTTTGATATATATGATTGCAATCTATCTTATTAATATTACCAATATGGTCAGGGTGAAAATGTGAAAGAATAACATTTACATTTAACTTATCAACATTTAATTCGTCTATAATATCTGGAATATCTGGATTATTTCCAACATCATAAAGCCATATATTTTTATTAGTTTTAATAATTGCAACATTAGCTGACAAAGGATTAGTTGTTGGCTCTATATAACTTATATGGTCATTAATTTTTGTTAAATTCAACATATTATATAATAGTGCCTCCACCTAAAACATAATCTCCATCGTACAATACAACTGCTTGTCCCGGT
>URYE01000057.1 GCA_900551945.1 uncultured Eubacterium sp.
CGCCATTCATCCCACGGTCTAAAGACCATGGGTTTTCTGGCTGAAAAAATATAAATTAATTGAAAATATGGGGTTATCGCAACAGTTGTTAAGGTCTTTTGCAGGCACAGGCTTTGACTCGTTGTTCGCATAAATAAAAAAAGAGGACCGCCACAAAATATCTGAACGGTTAATTTCAAATATTTTGTGACGGTCCTCTAATCTATCAACAGGCCATCACGAAAACCTGTCGTTTAAAGGAGAAAAGATTTGTAGCAAATATAATAGTGGTCGGCTATTATATGGGGGAAAATGCTACAAGATTTTTATGAAAAAAAGTGTTTTGTAAAAAGCTTACTGCTCTTTACAGTTATTATATTACATGGATTTTGTGACCAAAATCGGTCCAACTTTTGAACAAATTGTGTATATTTTGATAATATTTGAAAAAATTTATAAAAATGGAATTAATTTCCTTATTTTAATAATCATATAGTGAATATTTGCAATGATAATATTATCAAACTATCTTAAAGTCATTTCATAATAATATATACTACCTTGAACTGACCATATTTGTTTTTCTTCTCCAACAATATAATACTCTGAAGCTTTGGATAACATTTCTTCTTTTGTTACATTTTGATTGTAAGGAAGATATACAAGTACAGCATTGTCCTTAAGCTCACAATCATCAAGACTATTAACTTGTACCATATCAGGCATATCAACAGTGTTATCATTTTCATAGAAACAACGCTTGTGTTTTTTCATATCCCAATTATATAAAAATACTGCCGAATTTCCTGTGACACAAGCTCCATTAAGTTCTGCAACTACAACATCATATTCTATAGGATTATACCCCGACTTTTTTAAAGCCTTATCAATTGAATTATTAATCATAATGTATTGCGTATTATATACAAGGTAGTCACCATATATCATTTCATTTTTAGTATTTCCAACATACATTATTGAAGTGTTTCCAAGATTAAGTTTAAGAAATGATATTCTAGTTATTGGGTCAATTGTTAAAAAGCATTGTAAAAGAGCAAGAAAGCCAACTATAGCTGATACATATACTTGTTTAGAATTGTCAATTATTCTATTTAATACTCCAAACATAAGAATATAAAGAAGTATATCCCCCGCTACATTATATCTTGCAAGTGAGGCTGTTATATATATACAAGAAAATGCAACGTAACATATAAATGCTGTTACTATTTCAATATATTTAAGATTAAGATGTATCTTCCTTCCATTTTTCATATGAAAATATATAAACCCACCAACAATTATAAGAACTACTATCCAGTTAAAATTAAGTAAAAATTGTTGTTTTAACTTAACTAATATATAATATATATTAAACCCTAGACAGTTACTTCCATTATTATCCCATCTAAGTCCTGCTGTTTCATTTGCATTTTGCGTCCACTGTGAAACTCCACCTATGAACTTATTATAAAGAAACTGAATAAGTGCTGCCACAAATATAAAGTAAAGGCGCATATCTTTTAAAATCTCGCCAATGTAATTTTTACCAGAACCTTTATAACCAAACTTGTATTTATAATGAATTAATATTCCAAGTACATATCCACCAATAAGCACCATTCCCGTTTCTTTCGTCTGAAAACACGCCATGCTAAAAAATCCTGCAATAAGTGGTCTATTATATGTACAGGCATATATCACATATATTATAAACAGTGCCATTGAATAATCGGGTGTAAAATATGAAAATGAACTATATACAAGCGGTGCAAATGACAATATCACTGTAAATATCGCACAATTAACATAAGTTGTTTTTCTTAAAATCTTAAGAAGTATCTTATATACACACCAAAAAGCAATAAGTGTAAGTACTAACGATACAAGATTAACACCTATTACTTCACCCGGAAACATAAGCTCTCCAATTAAATATATAATACTAAATATAAGTGTTGGATGACCGCAAAGTGCAAAGTTTTTCTGAAAGTCGGTAAAGCTATCAAATGTACAATTCTTAAGTCCTTGTGTAAGTCGGTAATAATATTCACCCGCATCCCATCTAGGTAAATTATTAAGATAAGGAAGCCTTACAACACATATTATCAACAAACCAATTAACATTACCTTGTGTTTTTCCACAAAGCTCGTTAAATTTTTCATATTTATCCCCGAAATATGCGTAAAGATATACACAACTTCAACCGAAGCGGCAAAAAGGAGTATTCCTAAAAATATTATGTAATTATTTGTGTTTAATACTGTATTCTTCCAATTAAACAGCAACAAATTAATTACAAATAATAACGGAATAATTCCCATTATAGCTAGTTCACTTAATAACTCTTTAAAAAATTTCTTTATATCCATTATTTAGAGTCCTTATTTACTTAATACTTTTTATTATATTAAAAATTGCAACATGAATATGTTTTATGAAAAATAAATACTTAATAAAACATATTCAGTTGCAATTTGTTATTATAGCATTAATAAATTTTTGTGAAAAGACTTTAAAATATTAAATATTTTCTAATCAATTAAATACTAAACTATCTCTTATCTTTTTGATAGTTTAATCTTACTTGTGTTCTATAAATAAAGCATTTATACTAAATTATTTTTCTTCTATAACTTCCACATCATTACCTTGACTTCTAAACCATATATCAATGCCTTTTCCAAACACTTCTGCACTTATTATATACTCTCCATCTATTTTATCTAGGACTTTGGCTGTTGGGAGTCTGTCAAGGACTGCTTCTATACTGTTTCCCCTATACTTAAACTTCACCTTCTGCAACTTTCCACCAAACATAAATTGTATGCGCTTTCTAAACTCACCTTCTTCAAATCTACTGCTGTAAGGTATTTTAAATTTCTCAGGTAGTATCTTATAACTTTCAATCCTATCTATTCTATAAATTGTAGGGAATGAGTCATTAAGTACATCAAAATTTCCCCTTACCTTTTTGTCATCAATAAAAGCCGTAAGATAAAAATAATATTCAGAAAACATTATCGCAACAGGTTTCACTTTTCGACTAACTATCGCATTGTCTTTACTTCTATTGTACTCCATCTGTATATAATTACAACTCCTTATTGCATTACCTATGTCCCACATTTTGTCAATAAATTCTGACTTATGTGTAAGCTCAACATAATGAAATTCTTCATTTTTTATAAGTTCTTCAATAAGTGGTTTATTTTCCTTAGCCACACAGCTTTCTATTAGTCTATGTAAAATATTTGTCATTTCCTCTTTAGTAAAGGCTCTGCTATCAAGAAGTATCTTACATATAGCAAGAATTTCACCATTACTTAACTTCATGTCATAAACCTGCTCAAGTTGATATCCTTTATTTGTACGGTCATAAATAACAGAATTAAGAACTCCTGTTTTACTATTTTCCATATCCATAAAGCTTCTTATATCATCAATATCTCTTTGTATACTTCTTGTTGTAACATTATAATAATTAGCTTCTGCTTCTTTATTTATAATATCACCCTCCATAAGCCTTTTATAAATACTCAACACTCGCATTACTTTATCTTTCTTTTCTTCGTACATTGCACTCTATCCTTTCATGTATATAATTCATATAAACTTTTAATAGTCAACTATAAGTTTAACTTGATATAATAATACAACATGGCATAGACAAATAGTGTCATTGTAAAAATTATTGGGTCAATAGTTGTCATTATTTTAAATATATTAAAATGGATAATTTATTAGATAATAATTTATATTAGAATATTATAGATAAAAAAGGGGCTGTAGCACTAGAGAAAATTTATATAAGATATAGAATTATTTACTAATTAAACATCTATACTTGTATAAAATTTTCTTAGTGTAACAGTCCCTTTTATTATATACTATGTCCGATTTTTACAAAATAATCATTCAACCAAGGTACTTTATAATAATCTACAAATCATTATTCCATAATCTTTGCAATCACTTTAAGAATATTTTTTGCATTAAACTGTAAATCTGCCAATGTAATTGTATATCCATCTTTTTCATTTCCCGTTGTGACAGCTTCAATTATGTCATCTACATTTTGCTTACAGCCCGGCATTTGTATATCATTTCCTGCTTTTATACAACCAACAGAAGAAGATATTGGATATTTAGGTTCGCCATCTCCCATAATCGCAGGTGAATGTTGAGAAGTATACCAGTCTGTCATTACAAAGCCTTCAAAGCCCCACTCATCACGAAGTGCTTTTTGAATTAAATCATAATTATTAGCTGTATGTGTTCCATTAAGTAAGTTATAAGAAGTCATAACAGATAAAGGCTGGGCTTCTTTTACAGCTATCTCAAAACCTTTTAAATAAATTTCTCGCAAAACACGTTCTTTTACATGAGCATTTACAAAGTATCTGTTTTCTTCTTGATTATTTACTGCAAAATGTTTAATTACTGTGCCTTTGCTTTTGTTTTTTTGAACTCCATTTATTATTGCACCTGCTATTTTTCCAGTTAGCAATGGGTCTTCTGAAAAATATTCAAAGTTTCGTCCACATAACGGATTACGATGAATGTTCATAGCTGGAGCTAACCACAAATCTATATTAAATTTTTCCATTTCTTCGCCGATTATTTGTCCTGCCTTGTTTAATAAGTCTGTATTCCATGACTGTGCTAATGACCAACCAATAGGAATTGCTGTGCAGTATTGATAATAATGAACGGCATCTTCTGATACATTTTCAAATGGAAGAAATGTTCCGTTAAAACCTTCTCCACCCTTTAAAATATTGCCATCTTTATCTGTTACAAAATGTGGTTGTAATCGTAGTCCAGCAGGGCCATCTGCTAAGATTAAATTCTTAACAGCTCTACTTTCTTTTAAAATTGATGAAGTATCTCCTGCTGCCCCAGGAACATTGTAAGAAGCTGCACCTATTACAGAATTGTCGCCACTTCTTTCCGTACCCACACAAAGCTCTGCCATTTCTTTTACTGTAAGTTGTGCCACCATTTCATCTAATGTATATTTTTTCGCAATAACATCTTCTATTGTTATCTTTTCTGTGACATTGTTTGTAATTTCCTTACGTTCTTGTTGATATGAATTAACTTTCGTTTGTATTTTTGTGTCATCAATAACAAGATTATATTGTGTAGCTTCTTCTACACTTACTCCTTCTGGTTTTATATGTGGCATATCACAATCAATTGAAAGAATATTATTACATTTTTCTACAACTATATCTTTTTCAACGACTAGTGTTGCAACAGCTATAGTGTTAGCTGAAGAATTACCTACTCGTAAAATGTACTTACCATTTTCAATTATATAACAAGCCTTTTCTTCACAATAACTTGCCATTAAAGACACTGGAAATGATAATGTCATATTTTGATTTTCATTTGGAATAATTAAATCAGATTTTGAAAATGCAACCAATTCTTGATAAGGCTTATCTAATCCATTTTGCGTCTTTGATAAATAAACTTGTACAACTTCTTTTCCTGCATATGTAGCACCCGTATTTTCTACATTTAACTTGACTTGTATCTTATCTTGTATTTGAGAAACTTCTGTTGTATTTATAGCAAATGTAGTATATGAAAGACCATAGCCAAATGGATAAAGTGGCTTTACCTTAAAACTATCAAAATAACGATATCCTACATAAATGCCATCTTTGTAATACTCATCGTCAACATTTCCATTATTGTGACTAAACTCTGATGACGATGGATAATCACTATACTTATATGCCCAAGTATCTGCAAGCTTTGCTGATGGATTAACTTTTCCACTAAGTAAATCTGCTAACGCATTTCCGCCTATATTTCCTAATTGTCCCATAAGAACAACTGCATCAACGCCTTGAAGTTCTTTAACTTCTGTTAATTGCATTACTCCACCAATGTTTAATACAACAATAAGTTTTTTAGAGCTTTCTGAAAGCTTTCTTATTGCTTGTATTTCATTTTTGCCAAGAAGATAATCTCCTGCTTTACATTTTCTATCTGAACCTTCACCTGAATTGCGTGATATCACATAGATTGATATTGAAGAATTGTTATTTTCCAAATCACCATCTGTCACTTCAACTGCGTCTGGTTCTTCAAATGGGTGACTAAAGCCAATTAAAAATTGTGGCATACCTGTTTTTTCGCTTTCATTTTGAAGCCAATCTTGATATTCTTTTAACAACTTTTCGTAATGTTTATCATTTTTATCTAGCCATTCCTTTGTTGTGATTTCAAATCCAGCTTCTTCTAAACCTTGCTCAATAGTAGTAAATGAACGCACATTTACACTTCCAGAACCTGTTCCACCTTGTATTGTTTTTCTTACTCCATTGCCAAATAATGCAATACTTTGTTTACTTTCTAATGGCAACACACCATTATTTTCAAGAAGTACCATACACTCCCCTGCCAAATCTCTAGCTATAGAAGTGTGGTTAATTTCTTCTTTTGTAATTTCATCAGTTTTTGACGCATAAAAAATATTTTTCATCAATGTCTCCTTTCGCTTTTTTACGTTATGATTAATTAATATTATAAAGGAAATATTCAACTTTACCAATTAAAAAAATATAAATATCTTGCTTTAATCTTATAAAATAAATATGTTTTTACATATTAAAAAATTGCGTAAACATTGAATTTCTTTATAAAATGAGTTATAAATATTTTAACGTGATATATTAAAGAGGTGATTTTGAACGTGAAACGAATTGACTTTGAAAATGGAACAGTAACACAAAATATTCTCGGTGCGGCTATACCTATGCTTGTCGCTCAAATTTTAAATTTGCTATATAACATTGTAGACCGTATTTATATTGCTCGTATTCCAAACGTTGGAACTGCTGCGCTTGGTGCTGTTGGACTTTGTTTTCCATTAATTGTAATTATAACAGCATTTGCTAATCTGTTTGGAAGTGGTGGTGCTCCTTTATTTTCTATTTATAGGGGAAAAAAGAAAGAACAACAAGCAAATCGAATTATGAACACTTCGTTTTCTATGCTTTTTGTTAGTGCATTAGTGTTAATGATAATCGGGCTTTTGTTTGCACACCCACTTTTAGTACTATTTGGAGCTTCTAGTGACGCATTAAATTACGCACTTCCTTATATGAGAATATACTTAATAGGCACTTTACCTTCTATGGTGGCTGTAGGCATGAATCCATTTATAAATGCTCAAGGCTACTCTATTATTGGTATGCTATCAGTGGCTATTGGTGCAGTTGCTAATTTGCTACTTGACCCATTGTTTATTTTTGTATTAGGTTTTGGTGTAAATGGTGCGGGAATTGCAACTGTTATATCTCAATTCCTATCTGCTATATTTGTGATATTTTTTCTTACTAGAAAGTCGGAACTTAAAATGCGCTTTATTAAAAGAAATGAATTTAAAGAATGTATAGAATACGCCAAAAATATCATAAGTCTAGGTATGGCAGGTTTTATTATGCAGTTGACAAATAGCCTTGTAACAATATGTTGCAATAATGTTCTTGCTGTTACGGGCGGTGACATTTATATTTCTGTTATGACTATTGTTTCTAGTGTTAGGCAATTAGTAGAAACTCCTATTTATGCTATGAATGAGGGCTCTTCTCCTATCTTAAGCTATAATTACGGTGCTAGACGACCTAAACGTGTACGAAAAGCTGGCATTGTTATGAGTATTATGGTTTTGGGTTATACAGCAATTATGTGGGGTCTTATTATTTTAGCTCCTAGAACTTTAATACAAATTTTTAGCTCTGATACTGTATTAATTGACAATTCTGTTACAGCACTAAACCAATATTTTGCTGCATTTATTTTTATGGACTTGCAATACATAGGACAGACTATGTTTAAATCACTTAATAAAAAGAAGCAGGCGATTTTCTTCTCACTACTTCGTAAAGTTTTTATTGTAGTGCCTTTAACTTACTTTATGCCTTATGTATTAAATATGGGGACAGATGGTGTTTTCTTAGCAGAGCCTGTGTCAAATGTAATTAGCGGAAGTCTTTGCTTTATAACAATGCTGTGTACTGTATTGCCTGAGCTTAAGCGTATGGAAAAATAATTCTTATACAATTTTTATAATAAAGAAAACTTATAAACTAGGGGATGTTAAAACCTAAATAATTTATAAACAAACATTTTCAGATACTTACTTTCTACTTAACTCCAACAAAACTTATAAAAACTCTTAAAATCTTGACATCATAGCTCAAAATAGTTATAATTCAAACTGTTTGAATTATAACTATTTTTATTAAGGAGAACCAACATGGATAATTCATTACACTATCTTATTATGGCAAATCAAATGCTTGTGCAGAAAGCCTTGTTAGATAAATTAAAAGATACGGGGCTTACTATTGGTCAGCCGAAAATTCTTGACTTTCTAAAAGAACATGACGGAAGCAATCAAAAGGAAATTGCTAAAGCTTGTTTTTTAGAAGCAGGGTCTCTGACGACCATTCTTAATGGAATGGAAGAAAAGGGATTAATCACTCGTCAGATATTAAATGGCAACAAGCGAAGCTTTCACATTTTTATGACTGATAAAGGGAAAGAAAAACAAAAGTTGATAAGCAACGCATTTTCTAAAATTGAAAAGAAAGCCTTACTTGATATTTCAGAAGAAGAATACAATAGTTTTATGTCTGTATACGAAAAAATCTATAAGAATTTATTAGACGAAAATAACAATAGATAGGAGATTTAGTAATGAACAAATTAAAAAGATACCTTTTATTTTTAGTTGGATTGTTTGTAAGCTCATTAGGTGTTAGTTTAGTAACTAAAGCTAATCTTGGTACATCGCCGATTTCATCAATTCCCTATGTACTTAGTTTGAATTTTCCCTTTACACTAGGCAATTTTACAATTATATTTAGCCTTTTTCTTATTGCATTGCAAGTTCTTATTTTAAGAAAGAATTTCAAAGCAGAATATATTTTGCAAATACCTGTTTCAATTGCATTTGGATATTTTATTGATTTTACGATGTACATATTTTTCTGGGTTAATCCGCAGAATTATCTCATAAAAATAGTCACTCTGCTTATTGGTTGTATCATATTAGGCTTTGGTGTTTACATTGAAGTTATAGCCGATGTTGTTATGCTTCCAGGTGAGTCATTTGTGCGTGCTATTGTGCAAACATGGAATACGAATTTTGGAACAACGAAAATTGTATTTGACTGCTCAATGACAATTATCGCTGGTATTCTTTCTTTTGTATTTTCCGGAAAATTAAATGGTGTTCGTGAAGGTACTGTTATTGCGGCTTTGTTAGTTGGTTTTATTGCACGATTATTCGGAAAGCACCTTGAATTTGTGAAACCTTTTCTATTTCCAGAAGATTACAAAAAGGAAAATGAAACAACTGATAATAAATCAAATGATACAACTACACATAAAAATGTTATCGTTATTGGCAGACAATATGGCTGTGGTGGTCACGATATAGGCAAAATGTTAGCAGAGAAATTCGGCTATGAATTTTATGACCAAGAAATTATTAAAATGATTGCTGGAACTACTGGAATGACTCCTGACTTTATTAGCAAGCAAGAAGAAAGCATGACTAATAGCTTTCTATATGATTTTGTAAATCAAATGTATCTGTACAAAGATAAAATGGAAGAAGCTCCTAAAGATAGGATTTTTGAAGCTGAGTCTAAGGTTATAAAGGACTTAGCAGCAAAAGGAAATTGTGTTATTATTGGAAGATGTTCTGATTATATTTTGCGCGAGAATAAAAATGTATTGAAAGTATTTTTCCTCGCTCCAATAGAACAACGAATACAACGTATAATGAAAAAATCGGACATAACACAAAAAGAAGCTGAACAAAAAATTCACAAAGAAGATAAAAGACGAGCTGACAATTACCACTACTATACAGGCAGAATGTGGGGAATGTCTTCTAACTTTGATATCACATTCAATACAGATTTTGGAATTAATTATATTGAAAATTGTATTGAAAAGGCTTTATAAACCGAATTATTATACCAAAATGGAATTTGAGTTATCACTAACATAAGTAACAAAAATGAGCTGATACACTAAAATTAGTACATCAGCTCATTTTTATTTTTCTATAAATATTTATTAATAGTCAAATAAATACTTGTAATTGACTTTACTATTTACTAAATATTACTTCTTTTCAACTCCAAGTGTTACATCTTCACCATTAATATTCCATTCTTTAACAAATCCCTTTGCTTCAGAAGCAATTATATCATCGGCAAGAACTACTGATTTAACTTGCTCTGCATTTCTTTCCATAAGGTCTGCAATTTTTTCGTTTCCAGATACATATACATTAATTCTATCCATAACTTCAAAGCCTGCGTCCTTACGCATTGTCTGGATTTTACTTACTATTTCTCTTACGAAACCTTCTTCGATAAGCTCTGGTGTAAGATTAGTATCCATAACAACTGTAATACCCTTATCTGAGTTAGCAACGTAGCCTTCCATCTGTGTCATTTCAATAAGAAGGTCTGCTTTTTCAAGCTGGATATCCTGACCATTTACCTGTAATGTGATAAATCCTGTGTTGTTAAGGTCATCCATGGCCTTGTTACCATCAAGTTCAGTAAGTTGCTTTCTGATTTCTCCTAAGAACTTACCATACTTAGGTCCTAATGTCTTAAGCTGTGGCTTAAATGTATAAGAAGTGAAATCTCTTACATCGTCTTTATACTCAACACTCTTAACATTTAATTCATCGGCAATGATATCTGTAAAGAATTCATTTAACTTCCACGAAGCTTTAATAAACATCTTGCCGATTGGCTGTCTGTTCTTGATGTTAGTAGCATTTCTACAAGCACGACCGATAACTACGGCATTTAATACATCTTCCATGTTATCTTCAAGTTCCTTGTCAATCCATTCTTCGTGAACTTCTGGGAAGTCGCAAAGGTGTACACTGATTGGAGCATTTTTATCAATACTGCATACAAGGTTTCTGTAAATGCTTTCTGTCATAAATGGTATCATTGGAGCTGCTGCTTTACAAAGTGTTACAAGTGTTGTGTAAAGTGTCATGTAAGCATTAATCTTATCCTGTTCCATTCCCTTAGCCCAGAAACGTTCTCTACAACGTCTTACATACCAGTTAGAAAGCTCGTCAACGAAATCTTCTAATGTTCTAGCTGTTTCTGTAATCTTGTAGTTATTAAGATTTTCATCAACTGTCTTTACTACAGTATTTAACTTAGAAAGTATCCATTTATCCATTACTGGAAGCTTGTCATATTCAAGTGTATACTTTGTAGCGTCAAATTCATCAATATTAGCATAGAGTACAAAGAACGCATAAGTGTTCCAGATTGTGCCCATGAACTTTCTTTGACCTTCTGTAACAGCCTTGTCATGGAATCTGTTAGGAAGCCAAGGTGCTGAATTTTCGTAGAAATACCAACGAATAGCATCTGCGCCATGCTTATTTAAAGCTTCCATTGGGTCAACTGCATTTCCCTTTGACTTACTCATCTTCTGACCGTCTGCGTCTTGAACGTGACCTAATACGATAACATTTTCATAAGGTGCTTTGTTAAATAAAAGTGTTGAAATAGCAAGAAGTGAGTAGAACCAACCTCTTGTCTGGTCAACAGCTTCTGAAATAAACTTAGCTGGGAACTGCTGTTCAAAAAGTTCTTTATTTTCAAATGGATAGTGATGTTGTGCAAATGGCATTGAACCTGAGTCAAACCAACAGTCAATAACTTCTGGAACTCGCTTCATTGTGCCACCACATTTTCCACACTTACAAGTAACGGCATCAATGTATGGTCTGTGAAGCTCTATATTGTCTGGGCAATTTTCAGACTTTTCTTTAAGTTCTTCAATGCTTCCGATTGACATCATATCGCCACAATCTTCACATTGCCAAATATTAAGAGGTGTACCCCAATATCTGTTACGGCTGATACCCCAGTCCTGAACATTTTCAAGCCAAGCTCCGAAACGACCTGTACCGATTGTTTCTGGTATCCAGTTAATTGTCTTGTTGTTAGCTATTAAGTTAGCCTTAACTTCTGGGTCAGTCATCTTGATAAACCAAGACTCTCTTGCATAGTAAATAAGTGGTGTATCACATCTCCAACAGAATGGATAATCGTGTTCAAACTTAGGAGCGTCAAATAACTTTCCTTCTTTATCAAGGTCTTTTAATACTTCTGGGTCAGCTTTCTTTACAAAAAGTCCTGCATAAGGAGTTTCGGCTGTAAGTTCACCCTTACCGTCTACGAACTGAACAAATGGTAAATCATAATTGCGTCCAACCTTAGCATCATCTTCACCAAAGGCAGGTGCAATATGAACGATACCTGTACCATCTGACATAGTTACATAAGTGTCACAAGTTACAAAATGTCCTTTCTTATGCTGCTTTTTAGCAGCTTCTCCTGCACATTCAAAAAGTGGTTCATATTCTTTATATTCAAGGTCTTTACCTGTGTATTTTTCAAGAACTGTGTAATCAACGCCTTCTCCACTTACACTTTCTGTTACCTTACCATCTTCGTCTGTTGCAAGCTCTTTTCCATCAACAGTTTGTCCTGCTTTAACTGCAAGTCCTGAAAGTACCTTATCAAGAAGTGCCTGTGCCATATAATAAGTATATCCGTCAGCAGCTTTAACCTTAACATATGTTTCATCAGGATTAACACAAAGTGCTACATTAGATGGAAGTGTCCAAGGAGTTGTTGTCCATGCAAGGAAATAAGCATCTTCACCTATAACCTTGAAACGAACTACTGCTGAACGTTCTTTTACACTCTTATAACCTTGTGCTACCTCGTGTGATGAAAGTGGTGTTCCACAACGAGGGCAGTAAGGAACTATCTTAAAGCCTTTGTATAATAACTTCTTATCCCAAATCTGCTTTAATGCCCACCATTCTGACTCGATAAAGTTATTGTCATAAGTTACATAAGGGTTATCCATATCAGCCCAAAAACCTACTGTAGAAGAAAAATCTTCCCACATTCCCTTATATTTCCATACACTTTCTTTACAATGCTTAATAAATGGCTCAAGTCCGTATTCTTCAATCTGCTCCTTGCCATCTAAGCCAAGCTTCTTTTCAACTTCAAGCTCTACTGGAAGTCCATGTGTGTCCCAACCAGCCTTACGAGGAACCATATATCCTTTCATTGTACGATAACGAGGTATCATATCCTTTATAACTCTTGTCAACACATGACCAATATGTGGCTTACCATTAGCTGTTGGAGGACCATCATAAAATGTATAAGTTTCTCCTTCTTTACGACTGTCAATACTTTTTTGGAAAATGTCATTGTCTTTCCAAAACTTTTCAACTTCTCTTTCTCTTTCAACAAACTTTAAGTCTGTAGGCACTTTTTCGTATACCATTGTTACTTCCTTTCTTAATCAGATATTATTAATAAATGTATCTGAAAATATATTTATTAAATCTTTGCCTGCTGGAGATTTTTAGTATAAAAAACCCCTCCGCCGTAAAGGCGGAGGGGTTATAAAATAATCCATTACCAATTACGACATACCAGCATATGCGTCCCTAATAACGGTGGGATTACCGTCTTCATTTACTTTCTTGTTAAATATTAAATAACTAAGATTTCTATTCAGATGCTTAGAAGTGATATTCAAGTATATCCTACTAATATCGGCTTACACCGTCCCGACTCGCTATAACTTTCTTATATACTCTACTGTCTTCGTCATCGCATTTGTTATTATTTTAATAGTTTTTTCTAAGTATGTCAATATTTCCAATCAACTATTTTCATAGCTTTCAATTTTACAGTAAGTTATGTACGTTTGCCAATTATTTATAGCTTTCTTCATTAACATTAAATTTTATGACTGTGACTGTTGCTTTTCTACTTGTGCTTTTATATTAGCTAACTTCTCGTACTTTTCTTCGGCTTTTACTGCTGCCGGCTTAATATTATGACTAGCTTTAGCTCTTTGTTTTTCCATAATAAATTTATCAAGTTTTGGATAAATTCTTTTTATTCTTACACCATAAAGTATACGATTAGGACTTAATTGTTGCGTTCGTGCCAACACCCCTTTTAAGTCCATATTGAACTCATCAAACATACACATTATATGCACTTCTGTACCTTTTGGACTGTCTAGTTCTTTGTCTGTAATAAATGAAAAACCATTCGTACTTACATCGTGCATAAGAACGTCCATTGCCACTTGATTAGCACCAACTTGCACAACTGCACCTCTATCAACAGGTAGTCTATATGCGTTACGTCTATTATAAAGTTTGCCATTGTCTTTTTGAATTACTCTATGATAATAATTCTTTCCAAGCCTTACATGACGAACTTCTACATCTTTCCATATTATAGGAAGCATTTTACTGTTAATACTGCTCATTTCAAGGTAAACATTATCTGATACAAAACTTATTGCCTCATTATTATCATTTTTTATCTCTTCAATTAAAAGAGTTTCGCCGTAAGGTTCAACAACTTTTGATTTAAAATCCAGCTTTTCACCATTAGCCATTGCACTAATAGTTATTTCTGTTCCTGGTTTTAATGCAAGAACGTCCATTATTTTTACTCTCCATTCTTGTGCTGTTTTGCACCAAATATATTTTGAAAATGGTTACATTTAATTTACATGTCCTTTTACTACTTCAAAAGTTCCATCTTCATTTGTAACTATACCAGTATAAGTCAAATCTAATGCACCATTTTTCATATACCATAAACCATATTCATTTTCTGCTAAACCTGTATAACTTAAATCTAATGCACCATTTCTTATATACCACCAGCCATACTCATTAAGTGCCATGCCTGTATAGCTTAAATCTAACGCACCATTTCTCATATACCACCAGCCGTATTCATTAAGTGCCATGCCTGTATAGCTTAAATCTAACGCACCATTTCTTATATACCACCAGCCGTAATCATTAAGTGCCATACCTGTATAACTTAAATCTAACGCACCATTTCTTATATACCACCAGCCATACTCATTAAGTGCCATGCCTGTATAATTCCAATCTATTGTTCCATTACTTACATACCACCAGCCATACTCGTTAAGTGCCATGCCTGTATAATCCCAGTCTATTGTGCCATTCTTTACATACCACCAACCATACTCATTAAGTGCAAGTCCTGTATAACTATAATCTGGTTCATCATTACGATAATAAACCCATGTATCTCCATCTAATACAAGTCCATTACGACTTCCTATAACAGTACCATCACTGTTAAGTCCATAGAAAGAAATACTTCCTTCTTCTGATGTATACCATATAATTGAACCATTAACACATATTGGCTCGCAGTCTGAAATATTACCTTTCATTGTATAAATCGGACTTGTTTGATTTCCATTTGCATCTATATATGTATAACTAATTTCTCCTGAGCCATCTTTTTCTTGTCCATAAGTCCACATAAGAAAATACTTATTATCGTCTACCTTTACCATATATGGTGTTGTAGCTGAAAGACCATCTTGAATATTAGTTATCCAATTAATAAATGTATGTCCATCTTCTTTTGACTTACCAAGAACACATATATTACTGTAATATCCATCATTTTGCTGGTCAATTGAAGATGCTGCAACAAGATATGCACTATTTGTTACTTCAAAACCACCTACAGTTGCATTAGTTGTATTATCTCCGATATTTCCTGCTATACTAAGAAGGTCTGTTGACTTGCAATTTTCTCCCCAACCAAGATTAGATATAAACTTTCCTGTTGTAAAATCTGTAGGATATTCTATAAGTGCTATGCTTCGTGGATATGCGTCACCGTGGTCAACTGCAACGATATGATTACCATCAGTTTTTATAAACTGATTAAATGAATGACTTACATAACCATAAGATACATTCATTATATCTGTATAATAATCTGTAATCTGCATTTGGTTTTCATCTACTTGAATTGTAACATTAGCCTGATGGTTATATCCATCTTCTGAAGTATACATCTGATGACATGTTCTTATAAGAAGATAACCATTAGCTTCTGTCATTCTTAAGCTTCCAGCCATAAATGGAACTGTTGTATTACAGTCACTTAAACCTGTTGAAGTTATTCTATTCCAATTCTTGTCATACTTTGTAATTCTATAACATTCAACATCAGCTAATTCATTATTATTACTTTGTCCTGTTACAAGATAATACGCATCACTTCCTTCATAGAAGCCACCAAATATTGGTAACTCTGTCGGAATTTGGTTATAAGCAATTACATTATATTCTGAGTCATAATACTCAACATATACATTTGTTCCATCTGACTGAACTCTCATCAATGTGCCATTATCTGTACTAACAAGGTATGACTTGATAGTAGATGCCCATCTTCCATAATTATGTTGTTTTGTATTTGTCTGTAACTCTGAAACCTTTGTTACTTCTGCTCTTACATTAACTACTGAATTACCTGTAAATACTAATGTTGCTGACATAGCAGTTGTTGCAAGTGCTCCTACAAAAAGCTTCTTTGCACTATAAAACTTATTTTTCATACTTCTTCCTCCTTAATGTAATTTAAAATTCATAAAAATAATATTGTATACTTATATTTTTAAAATCGGTATGAATTACTTATTTTTTATATTTATTATAGAATACGATATATTAAAATACAATCCGATTTTTTGATAAAAACAAACATAGAGCTATCAAACTAACTAAATTTTATAAAAAATAGAAAATTAAATATTATTAAACCTCTATATTTTTGTAAAATTCTTAGCATGATAGCTCTTTTTATATTAAGCAATTATGCTTAACTAATGTTTACTCTACATGTCCTTTTACTACTTTAAAAGTTCCATTTTCATTTTTTACTGTTCCTGTATATGTTAAATCTAAGGCTCCATTTTTCATATACCATAAGCCATATTCATTCTGTGCTAAACCTGTATAGCTTAAATCTAATGTTCCATTCTTTACATACCACCAGCCGTATTCATTTAGCGCCATTCCTGTATAACTTAAATCTAATGCTCCATTTTTCACATACCACCAGCCGTATTCATTTAGCGCAAGGCCTGTGTAGCTTAAATCAAGCAATCCATTTCTCATATACCACCAGCCATATTCATTTAACGCAAGTCCTGTATAGCTTAAATCTAATGCTCCATTTTTTATATACCACCAGCCATATTCATTTAATGCCATGCCTGTATAACTAAAATCTATTGCACCATTTTTTACATACCACCAGCCATACTCATTAAGCGCCATTCCTGTATAATTCCAGTCTATTGTGCCATTTTTTACATACCACCAACCATATTCATTAAGTGCAAGTCCTGTGTAATTACAATCAATATTACCATCACTATAATAATTCCAAATTCCATCCCCTGATAAACACAAGCCATTTTTTTCTTCTAATGAAAATATATTTACATTGTAAGTAACACTATCTTGATAATCACTAATTCCTATGTTATTGATATCAACTTTAAAGCTATCACCATTATTTAAAGTAAGGTCTTGTGGTAAAAATATAACGCAACCTGTCTGACCATAACCTGCATTATTAACATAAAACTCACCATCTGATGAATTATTATTAAAGTTCCATACTTGACCTGTACTTAAATTAGTCAATGTAACATTTACATCATTACTTACCTTTTCACCAAATGTAATTGACCATGGATAACCACTTACTTGATAACTCCAGTTATAAAGTAATTCTATAGGAGTGTTTTGTGCTGGCCATGCAACTCCATATTCATCTGCATCTTTATTTCTACTATTATTAATTACATTTGTTGCACTATAACCACCTACTTGACCAAAACCTATACCTGAAAGTTGTGGATATAATATCCATCTTCTATGACCAACTCGACTTATATTACCTGAGTCACCATCATCAAGATACATCTTGATTGTATCAGGTATTGTAAGATTATATGTCGCCATAGCTATATTAGATGTTGATGCTCCTTCTAATGCAAGATTGTACAAATCTTCACTCATTAACTCCGGCTGTGAAGGATAGTGTGACAAAGAATTATTAATATAATTACAAAGTGACGCAGCTTGCGAAATCTCATTGTAATACTGTTCAATATGTGTCATGCTTGAAAGTCCTGCTGTATATCTTACAAAATTGACCATTGACTGTGCGTTTTCAAGAACATTAGATGAGATTACACCTGCACTATATGGTGGTGTAACGACTGGCTCTACATCATAAGTTGTTTCCATATCAGTATCATAAGAGTGTTGATTATAATAATTAATTATATCTTGTTTTGAGTGATATTCTACATTCATGGCAGGCTTCTCATCGTCTGCTTTAACTAGTATCGCACTATATTTAATATTTGAAAATGACAATGTTAATAATACTGCACTTATGGCAGTTGTTTTTAATACTGTTTTTAATTTCATATGTTACTCCTTTTAATAATGTAATTGTATATTAAGTTAACCTATTGTGCTAGTTAATTTTTTGTTTTGCGAAAACTATATAAATGGTCAG
>URYE01000058.1 GCA_900551945.1 uncultured Eubacterium sp.
GAGCAGAGGACTGAAAATCCTCGTGTCACTGGTTCGATTCCGGTTCTAGGCACTTTGAGATGTATGAACTTGTCTATTGTATAATAGAGAGGTTCTTTTTTTTTGCAATAAATAGGTATAAGTAATAGAAAAGTAGTTGATATTATAAACAAAATTGTTTAATATTTAATAGTTGCATTTGTATTATATATAATGTTTTGACGATGATGTTTATAATATAAATTTATTATTTAGATATAAGTTTAATAAGTATTGAAATATTAACGTATTGTGTTATTATATATAAAGCAGATTGAAAGTAGAAGTTAGTCTGTATAGTGCAATGAGATTAAATATATAGTTAATAAATTAATTCATAATAGAAGAGGATAATAATGAGTAAAGGAAATATTAATTATAGATATTTACGAAGAAGAAAAAACTGGTTTCAAAGAAATTGGAAAATTTTATTAGTGTGTCTTATAGCAATAGCTGTTATTGGCGGTGGGATATTTGCTGGCATAAAGATAAAAAATGCAGGGGGAATAAAATTTAATAAAGCCTCTAAAGAAGAACAACAAGAGCAAGAAACAGAAGAAACATCACAAAGCGAACAAAAAGAAAATAACAACGACAATGAAAATGTAGTATGGATAGAAGATAAAGAGCCTGAAAGCAAAGAGGTTAATTATAAAGCTCCAGCAGATGTTGAATATCCATATTATATTATGGTTAATAGAGCTGCTAATTGTGTAACTGTATATGGAATTGACGATGATGGAAAGTACACAATTCCTGTAAAGGCATTTGTAGCATCATGTGGTGTTGAAGGTGAAGAAACTATAACTGGCGAAGAATATAGCACTACAGATAAGTACGAATGGCGACTTATGGTTGATGGAACTTATGGTCACTATGCAACTCGTATCTATGATGGTTATTTATTCCATTCAGTTCCATTTACAAGTGCTTCAAGTGATACTCTCGAAACAGAGGAGTTTAATAAGCTTGGTTCATTTGCTTCTCTTGGCTGTGTAAGACTTTGTGTTAGGGATGTATATTGGTTATATGATAATTGTCCAGAGGGAACAAAAGTAGATATATATGATAATGAAGCTAATCCTGGACCTTTAGGAAAACCAGATATAATTAAAATACCATTAGATAGCAAATATGCTAATTGGGACCCAACTGACCCAGATAAAGATAATCCTTGGCTTGATTATAGTGCAAAAATTGAAGGTGCAAAGGATATAACAACTAAGGTTGGAGAAAAAGTAGATTTGCTCAAAGGTGTTACAGCTACAGACACTTGTGGAAATGATATCTCTAAGGATATAATTACAATTGGTCGTTACACATTTGATAAAGCAGGAGAATATGAGATTACTTATAAAGTAACAGATGCAATTGATAGTACTGCAACTGCAAAGATTACATTAAAGGTTACTGAGTAATTATTTTTATGTTGTAAATTATTAATAAGTATTATTTAAGAGCCGTCATTTTTGTCGGCTCTTATTTATTATGCGAATAACAAGTTAAAGCATGTCATTGCAAAAGACTTTGGCAACTGTAAAACTCACATGAAAAATTCTCATAGTTGTGCGTTTTAGCCTGTTGGAAATATATAAAAAATAACTGTTATGCAGGTAGCGCAATTTATGGAATATATATTAAAAATGCAATTATTGTATTTATTTAGAGGTATAATTTTAAAAATAAGTAAGAGGGTATTATGTATAAAGAAGAAAAGTTTACCACATTTTCTAATGAAAAAACGCATAGGAATGTGGATATTTTAGATAGATTAGAAGATTATTGTGGAAAAGATTATGTACCTATGCACATGCCGGGTGCAAAAAGAAATACAGATTTATTTAAGATGGGAAATCCTTATGCTCTTGATATTACAGAGATTGATGGGTTTGATAATATGCACCATGCAACAGATATAATAAAAGAAGCATTTGAAAGGGCTAGTAAAGTCTTTGGAGCAGATGAAACATTATTTCTTGTAAACGGAAGTAGTGTAGGGATATTATCGGCAATATGTGGTGCAACTAGGAAAGGTGATAGTGTTCTTGTAGCAAGAAATTGTCATGTATCGGTGTATAATGCTATTTATCTAAATGAGCTTAATCCAGTATATATATATCCAGAGCCTTATAATAGCAATAAAGTGCAAGAAGATATATTAAATGAAAAATATAGTAATATAGAAAGCGATTGTTTAGAATATGATAATAATAATCAGTTACAAAAAGTTGAATGTAATGACAAAAGTTGTAATATTATAGATAGTGGTCTTGGCATTTATGGCAAGGTGTATGCAGATGATATTGAAAAACATTTAAAGGAAAATGAAAATATAAGTACTGTTATAATTACTTCTCCAACGTATGAGGGAATAGTATCAGATATTAAAAGTATTGCTTGTGTTGTGCATAGATATGGGAAAGTCCTTATTGTAGATGAAGCTCATGGGGCGCATTTACATTTTCACAAGGACTTACCTGAAAGTGCAGTTGATTGTGGTGCTGATGCTGTTATACAAAGTATTCACAAGACACTTCCGTCATTTACGCAAACCGCCCTGTTACATCTTAATGGGAAGATTATAGATAGGGACAAGGTTAAGCATTATTGGAATATATATCAATCTACAAGCCCATCATATTTGTTGTTGGCAGGGATTGACAGGTGTGTATCTATAATTCAAGAAAATGGAAAAGAATTATTTGATAATTATGTGTATAATTTAAAGTGTTTAAGAAACCGTTTGTCAAAATTAAAATATATTAAATTGCTAGATGTAGATGATATTTCAAAAATAGTGCTTGCAACTTGGAATGGCAAGGGACTTCACGACATTTTGTTAAAATATTATCACATAGAGCTGGAGATGTCTTCTCTTAAGTATATAATTGCAATGACAAGTATTGCAGATAAGGTTGAATACTATGAAAGATTTACGCAGGCGTTAGAGCAGATAGACGAATTAATAGAGGCGCAGTTACTAGCTATAAAACAAGAAAATATATTAAATAGTAGTATAAATAATGACAAATTATATAATACATTAAATAAATATAATTGTAATACAGATACAAGTAAAAATGTGCAATTAAGACAAGATATTTTAACAAAAATAGTTTATTATAATAAAGCTTTAAAAAATGTTGGTCTAATTCAAAGTATAGGTGAAAATTCTAATATAAATAATTATAGTGGCTTGTATAAGGCTAATGTAAAGTTAAATATTTACAAGGCTTTAACTTGTGATAATAAAGAAAAGATTAATCTTTATCAGGCGCAGGGTAAAATATCAGCAACCACAGTTTGTTTTTATCCGCCCGGAATACCACTTGTTAATCCGGGAGAAATAATAACGAAAGAAGTTATTGATTATATTATATCAGGTTTGAATACAGGACTTGAGGTGATGGGGCTTGACATTGAAAATATAGAGTTAAATAATTGTAAAGATGAAGAATTAATAAGAAAAGGAGTATATTTATTATGCCTGAAATAGCATTTGTTATGGGAAAGAGTGCTTCTGGAAAAGATAGTATATACAAAAGGCTTATTAGTGATAATAAGCTTAATTTAAATACAGTTACACTTTATACAACAAGACCTAAAAGAGAAGGAGAAGTGCAAGGTATTGAGTATAATTTTGTAACAGACAAACAAGCGCTTGAGATGGAAAATAACAACAAGATTATTGAAATCCGTTGTTATAACACTGTATATGGTGTTTGGAAGTACTTTACAGCAGATGATGGACAGATTGATATTAATAGTGGTAAAAAATATATTGTTATTGGGACACTTGAAGCCTATGAACAGTTTTGTAAGTATTTTGGAAGTGAGCATATTTTACCAATATACATAGAAGTAGATGATGGCATAAGACTTAAACGTGCATTAGATAGAGAAGAGTTACAAAAAACACCTCAGTATGAAGAAATGTGTAGGAGATTTCTTGCAGATACAAAAGACTTTTCAGAGGAAAATTTAAAAAAAGCAAATATTAATAAAAGGTATAATAATGACAAAGATATAGACTCTTGTTTACAAATAATTGCTAAAGACATATTAGAGATTATGGTGTAATAATATAAATTTGATAAAGTATTTAAGTAATTATTTATTTATAAAATCAGATATGTTAATATAATTATATATATCAATTTTTGGGGGTATTCTCGTGGATATTAAGGTCAATGACGTTTCAGAAGTTCAAAGAACGCAGGCAAAAAAAAATATTGAAAAATCAGATGGTAGTTTTAAGTTTACATTAATTAGTAATATAGAAGAACAAGACCTTCAAGAAAAGCTTTCTGAGATGATGGAGGATATAACTGTTCAAGGTGATAAGATATCAAAACACATGGATATAAAGGACATGAGAAAGTATAGAGAGCTTGTAAAAGGCTTTCTAAATGAAGTTGTTAATAGGTCACATAAGTTTTCAAGGGAGAATTTTCTTGATAGGCGAGGACGACATAGGGTATATGGAATTATTAAGCTGGTGGACAAAAATCTTGACGAGCTTGCAAGTGAACTTGTAAAAGATGAAAAAGACCATCTTGCGATTATTGGAAAAGTTGATGATATAAGGGGGTTGCTTTTAGATATAACAACGTAATTATACATACAGTATAGAAATGAGGATTAATATGAGTAAATTTGCGGATATTTATGGACATAATACAATTAAAGAACATTTGCAAAATGCAATTAGTATGAATAAGGTATCACATGCGTATATATTTAATGGTGGACTAGGTTCGGGAAAGAAGATGATGGCACAGCTATTTGCTAAGACACTTCAATGCGAAAAAAAGGGGATAGAGCCTTGTAATGAATGTCATTCTTGTAAACAGGCAGACTCTTATAATCAGCCAGATATAATATGGATTAAGCATGAAAAGCCATCTAGTATTGGTGTTGATGATATAAGACAACAGCTTATTGCAGATATGCAGATAAAGCCTTATAGTAGTCCTTATAAGATATACATTATTGATGAGGCAGAAAAGCTTACACAACAGGCACAAAATGCCATTTTAAAGACAATAGAAGAACCAGCAGAATATGGGATTATTATTCTTATTACAACTAATGCAGATATATTTTTACAGACAATTATTTCAAGATGTGTAAAGCTTGATTTTAGACCTGTAGCTGATGAAACTGTAGCTAAGTATCTTAAGGATAATTATGATGTTACAGATTATGAAGTTAAGTTTGCTACAGCATTTTCACAAGGTAAGATTGGCAGAGCGCAAAATATTATAAACTCAAAGGAATTTGCACAGCTTAAAGATGAAGTACTTCATGTGATAAAATATGCAAATGAAATGACAACTTCTGAGATTATGTCAGAAGTTAAAAATATAGCTAATTATAAACTTACAATAGATGATTACCTTGACCTTATGGCAATGTGGTATAGAGATGTATTAGTGTTTAAGAGTACAAATAATGCTAATCTTATTATATTTAAGAATGAATTGTCACTTATTAAAAGTCAAGCTGAAAAGTGTTCTTATGAAGGACTTGAAGATATTCTTAATTCAATTGATAAGGTGAAGATAAGACTTAAAGCAAACGTTAATTTCGACCTTGTTATAGAACTTCTTATTATGGCAATTAAAGAGGCTATGTAACATTTAATAAAAAATATAAAATAAGATATCTATTTCTATGGCATATGACAATAAGTGTGTGCTTGTATTAGCATTTTTGTATGATTAGATAAGAAATAGTGTTATTGACAATTAGTAAAGTGGATTGAGAATTTCCATTTGACTAAAAAATATTATGAAAGGAAAAGCTATATAGATGAGAGCCTATGATGTATAGGTATGTACCGATGACTTAGTCGGGAAAATCATCTAACATATATTTATGTATGTATGTTTTTAGTAGCAAGTAATTAATGACTAAGGTTATTGGTGTAAGATTTAGACAGGCAGGCAAGATATATTTCTTTGCGCCAGGAAAATATCATATAGAAGAAGGAGAACATGTTATCGTTGAGACAGCAAGGGGTGTTGAGTATGGTCATGTTGTTCTTTCTGAAAGAGAAGTTGAAGATGATAAAGTAATACAACCACTTAAGGCAGTTATAAGACCAGCAACTGTTGAAGACGATGAAAGAGAAGCTAAAAACAGAGAAAAAGAAAAAGAAGCATATAAGATATGTCTTGAAAAGATTGCAAAGCATAAGCTGGATATGAAGCTTATTCAAGCAGAGTATACATTTGATAATAATAAAGTGCTTTTTTATTTCACAGCAGATGGAAGAATTGACTTTAGGGAGCTTGTAAAAGACCTTGCATCTGTATTTAAAACAAGAATTGAGTTAAGACAGATTGGTGTAAGAGATGAGGCTAAAATAAGAGGTGGTATAGGTGTGTGTGGAAGACCATTATGCTGCGCAACTTATATGCCAGAATTTGTACCTGTGTCAATTAAGATGGCTAAGGAGCAAAATCTTTCTCTTAATCCAACTAAGATATCTGGTGTATGTGGAAGACTTATGTGTTGTCTTAAAAATGAGCAGGATACATATGAAGAACTTAATAGCAAGCTGCCTAATGTAGGTGATATTGTTACAACGTTTGACAAGTTAAAGGGCGAAGTATCGAGTGTAAGTGTATTAAGACAGCGAGTAAAAGTGATAGTAAATCTTGACAATGACGAAAAAGAAGTAAGAGAATATGCAGCTTCTGAGTTAAGATTTAAGCCTAAAAAGAGAGTAGATAAAGCACTTGATAAAAAGAGCTTAAAGGAACTTGAAGAACTTGAAAAATTAGAGAAAAAAGAAGGGAAATCTCACATCAATGATGATTAATGATAATGAGAGAGTAGACGACCTTCAAAGGAACGGATACAAACTTATACAAAATAAAGAGTGTTTTTGTTTTGGAATGGACGCTGTGCTTTTGTCAACATTTGCAAAAGCACAGGAAAATGATAAAGTATTAGATATGGGTACGGGAAATGGTGTTATACCTATACTTATGCAGGCCAAAAATTCTAAGGCTTTTTATACAGGACTTGAAATACAAGAAGTAAGTGCCGCACTTGCAAAAAGAAATGTACAACTTAATAAACTTGATGAACAAATTAATATTGTGCAGGGAGATATAAAAGAAGCTTCAAAAATATTTGGTGGGGCTTCTTTTAATGTTATTACAACTAATCCTCCTTATATGAATGAAAATCATGGAATTGTCAATCCAGACAGCAGTAAAGCTATTGCAAGGCATGAGTTGTTGTGTAGCCTTGATGATATTATATGTCAAGCTTCAAAATGTCTTAAGATGAAGGGACATTTTTTTATGGTACACAGACCTAAAAGGCTTGTTGAGATATTTCAAGTTATGTGTAAATACAAGCTTGAACCCAAAAGAATAAAGCTTATTCACCCTTATGATGATAAAGAAGCTAATATGGTGCTTATTGAAGCTGTAAAAGGGGCAAAAAGTCAACTTACAGTAGAACCTGCGTTAGTTGTGTATAACCATGATGGTACATACACTAAGGAATTGCTGGATATGTATAATTAAGTTTTTTGTTGTATTGTGTAAAGCAATAAGCAGTTGATTATTTAGACTTGATTGTATTAGAAGATATAAAGATTATTGTGATTAAAAGAAAGTAGGATTATAATGGAAAATAAGAATGACGGCATTGGAATGTTATATCTTTGTGCCACTCCAATAGGTAATCTTGAAGATATTACATTTCGTGTATTAAGAACATTAAAAGAAGTTGACTTAATTGCAGCAGAAGATACAAGAAATAGTATAAAGCTGCTTAATCACTTTGAAATAAAGACACCTATGACAAGTTATCACGAGTTTAATAAGGTGGAAAAGGCTAAGGTGCTTGTACAAAAGCTATTGTCAGGAAAAAATATTGCAGTTATTACAGATGCAGGAACTCCGGGAATATCTGACCCAGGGGAAGAACTTGTAAGACAGTGCCATGAAGCTGGAATTAAGGTGACTTCACTTCCGGGGGCTGCCGCTTGTATAACAGCACTTACAATGTCGGGAAGACCAACGAGAAGATTTGCATTTGAAGCATTTTTGCCAGCCGATAAGCAGGAAAGAAAAGAAGTACTTTCTGAGCTTGTAAATGAAACTAGAACTATTATTATTTATGAAGCACCACATAGACTTGTAAGAACACTTAAAGAGCTTGAGCAGGTGTTAGGTAAAGAAAGACAGCTTACTATATGTAAGGAGCTTACTAAAAGATATGAGAATACATTTTTAACAACAATACAAGAAGCACTTTCCTACTACGATATTAATGAGCCAAGAGGTGAATATGTGCTTGTAATAGAAGGAAAAAAGAGAAGTGATATTATAAAAGAAAAGCAAGCTGAATGGGAAAGTATGAGCATTAAAGACCATGTTGATATGTATATAGGACAAGGTATGGATAAAAAAGAAGCAATGAAAGCAGTAGCAAAGGACAGAGGGGTGTCAAAAAGGGATATATATCAAGAATTGTTAAATGATTAACGATTGTTTTATTCAATTGCAATTATTATTTTTAACATGATAAAGTAAGTTTTAAATTTTTGTTGTGTATAACAAATAGTAAATTGTGGATTATAAAAAAATTTTATATGATATTGTGAATAGCTGTTTATTATATTATAAATGATTGTATATAAAAATGTTAAGAATGGAAATATATGTTAATATGAGTAAGAAATATTATTTTGATGTAATTTGAATTTAGAATTACATAGAAAAGAGGGAATATGTTAAAAATTGGGTGTCATTTATCAGCATCTAAGGGTTTTCTTAATATGGCAAAAGAAATAGTATCAATTGGAGGAAATACTTTTCAATTTTTTACAAGAAATCCTAGAGGTGGTTCAGCAAAGCCAATAGATGAAAAAGATATAGAAGCATTTAAAGCATTTTCTAAGGAAAATGGTATTGATGTAATACTTGCGCATGCACCATATACACTTAATGCGTGTTCCGCAGACCCAGATATAAGGGATTTTGCAAAACGTGTATTTGCAGACGATTTAAAGAGAATGGAATATGTATCTGGAAATATGTATAATTTTCACCCAGGAAGTCATGTAAAGCAAGGCGTGGATATTGGAATTGATTATATTGCTGAAATGTTAAATGAAGTGCTTGATAAGTCACAGCACACTAAGGTGCTTCTTGAAACAATGGCAGGAAAAGGTTCTGAGATAGGAAGAACTTTTGAAGAACTTGAGCGCATTATTGAAAAGGTAGAATTAAAAGAGCATTTGGGAGTCTGCCTTGACACTTGCCATGTTTATGATGCACAATATAACATTGTAGATGATTTAGATGGTGTATTAAGTGAATTTGATAAAGTGATTGGACTTGACAGGTTATGTGCTATTCATGCAAATGACTCAAAAAATCCATTTGGAAGTCATAAAGATAGGCATGAAAAAATAGGTGAGGGTTCTATTGGAGTAAATACTTTTGAGTATATAATTAATCATCCATTGTTACAAGGAATTCCTATATATCTTGAAACTCCAAATGAGCTTTCTGGATATAAAAAGGAGATAGAGTTATTAAAGAGTATGTATAAAGGTTAGTATATTGATACAAATGTATAAGGTTTAGCTGGAAGTTTGAGGTACTTATGTTATTTTGCAGTAAAGAGTTTTTGTTTATATTTTTACCAATTTTTTTGGTTATATATTATTTAGTTCCTGTAAAATTTAAGAATATTATTTTATTTGTAGGAAGTATTGTATTTTATGCGGTAGGTGAGTTAAAGTATGTACCGCTTATAATTAGTTCGCTTGTTGTTAATTATATAGTTGCGATATTTATTGAGGGGTGTAAAATACAAAATCGACTAGAGGGTATTGATGATAATTCTAAAAAAAATATATTTATGATAGTTGCGCTTTTATATGATTTTGGAATATTATTTGTATTTAAGTATTTTACATTTTTTACCGGAATCAAAAGTAGTCTTACACTTCCTTTAGGAATAAGTTTTTATACGTTTCAGATTGTTTCTTATGTAATTGATGTATACAAAGATAAGATAAGAGCGGAAAAAAATATTATTAATCTTGGTGTTTATCTTATGATGTTTCCACAACTTATTGCTGGTCCAATTGTAATATATTCAGATATAGCAAGACAGGTAAGGAGAAGAAGTTACTCTCTTGAAAAGTTTGAAGATGGAATTAAGGTATTTACATTAGGACTTGGCGCAAAAATGATTATTGCAAATATGTTAGGTTCTTGTTGGACGACGGCGCAAATGTATGGAATAGAGGGTATGTCAACTCCTATGGCATGGGTTGCAATGTTTGCATATACATTTCAGATATATTTTGATTTCTATGGATATTCGCTTATGGCAATTGGGCTTGGGCTTATGTTAGGTTTTACTTTGCCAAAGAATTTTGATAATCCTTATATGTCACGTTCAGCAACAGAGTTTTGGAGAAGATGGCATATTACACTTGGTTCTTGGTTTAGAGAGTATGTTTATATTCCACTTGGTGGTAATCGAAAAGGACAAGTAAGAACTATATTTAATACATTTGTAGTGTGGGCTTTGACAGGTCTTTGGCATGGTGCAAGTTGGAACTTTGTGTTGTGGGGAATAATATTTTTTGTACTTCTTACAATAGAAAAATCTGGCTTTGAAAATATTCTTGATAGATATAAAGTACTTTCGCATATATATGCTATGCTTATAATACCTATGAGCTGGATTGTGTTTGCATTAGAAAATCTTAGTGATATAGGATTGTATTTTAAGAGATTATTTCCTATATTTGGAAGTTCTGATGTAGCATTTATTAATACAAATGATTATAAGACAGCACTTATACAATATGGGATATTCTTTTTACTTGCAATAGTATTTAGTTTTGAGTTTCCTCAAAAAATATATCATAAATATAAAAAGACATTTGTGGTCAATATAGTCATTATAATTATATTTTGGTTATCTGTTTATAGAATAATGACATCAGCAAGCAATCCATTTTTATATTTCCGTTTTTAAAAGGTGGTGTATATGTTTAAAAATATAAGCGATTTCTTTTATACTATTCTTGATAAGTTAAAGTTAAATATAAAAGATAAGGAGCAGTTAAAGTATAATTTAAAAAAATATAATTTTATTGTAATATTTGGTGTTTCGTTTTGCATTTATCTTATTGTGTTTTCTATACAAAGTATATTTGGCAAAAAAACTTCTAGTGAAAATGACATAGTACAGGCTAATGACCAACAGGTAGTAATTATAACTGACCAAACACAACAAGCAGAGGAAAATTCTACATCAGATAATCAAGTTGAAAGTAGCACACAACAAACGTACACTTTTACAACAGTAGATGAGTCATATCTTAATGGTGCATTATTTATTGGTGACTCTAGAACTGTTGCATTGCAGATGTATGGTGGATTAGTTAATTCTAACTTTTTTGTAAATACTGGAATGAATATATGGAAAGTTATGGAGTCGCAGATTGCAAATGTAAATGGTCAGAATATGACAGTAGATGCGGCACTTCAAGTTGCAAAATATGATAAGATATATATAATGCTTGGTATTAATGAAGTTGGAACGGGAACACCAGATACATTTTTACAACAGTACTGCGTAGTTATTAATAGAATAAAACAGCTTCAACCACAAGCCGTTATATATATTCAAAGCATTATGCACGTTACTCAAAGTAAAGATGATGCTAATACTTCTGTTAGTAATGTTAATATTAATGCAAGAAATGAAAAGCTTAAGACGTTGGCAGATAATGTTAGTGTATTTTGGCTTGATGAAAATGAAGTGTTTGATTTAGCAGGTACAGGAAAGTTAAATCCAGAGTATACAAGTGATGGCGTACATTTGAAAGCTAAGTATATACAATTGTGGGTTAAGTATTTGCTTAGCCATGCAGTAGTGAAATAGTTTTGAATTAAAAATATAGTTTTATATAATGGTATAGATAAAGTGGAGGTCGCATTAAAAAAATTATTTTTCTTAGTGCGACCCCATTTTTTTTAAGCAAATAACAAGGCAAAGTTCATATTTACACAAGAACTTTCCAACTTTAATTAAACTATGAGAGACTGACATAGTGTGTTTTTGATAGTTTAGTTTATAATAGCTTGTGGTGTTTCTTGTTCATTTTCTTTTTCTATATGTTGTGCAATAATAGCTCTTATTGCACTGAATAAGTATGGCTTTATTGTTTCTAAGTCGGCAGGCTCGCTATCAAGAATAACACTGTAGCAAGTTGAGCTTACAAGCTCTATAATTAAAAAAATCATTATTTCAGGGTCTTTTATATTATCAGAACAATTATCAATCATCTGATAAAATACATCTTTAAAGTTAATATCATTTTCTGCTACATTAGTTGTTAAGGCTTCTTTAAATATTCCCCAACTTAAATTCTTTGATATAAAAGTAAGTAATGTCTTGTTGTTATTAAGTTTATTAATAATATGATTGACCATAAATATTATCTGGTCATCAAATGGAATTTCACCTTCTACAGTTTCAGCATAGCTTCTTAAATCTTTTACAGCATTTTTAAAAAGCTTGCTTGACTCATGGGAAATAAGCTTATTTCTTATGTCGTATTTATCTTTAAAATAAAGGTAGAATGTTCCCTTAGCAATACCCGCCTGCTGTGATATTTCAGCTATAGAAGTCTTATTGACTCCTTTAGTTGTAAATAGCTTAAAAGCAGTATTAAGCAGGGAACTTTGTTTTTGTTGTTTATTTGTTTCTATCTTTCCCATAACTTTCTCTCCATTCTATAGTACATAATTTATCATAAAATCTAATTACAAGTATATATTAATTTGTAATACAAACAGGTTTTATAAATATATAGTTAAAATGATATTAATATATAATCATGTAATAATTATGTCCACAAGATTAATAGTATAAACATTCATGTTGTCCTATAAAATATTAGTTTATTATTAAAAAAAAGTCAATTAAATTTGATAAAAAATGACTAATGGTCAAAAAATGATGAAAAATATATTGACTAATGGTCAGTTTGTGTTATAATGACTTACGAAAATAAGAATGACCATTGGTCATAAAACTGTTTTTGGTTAGACAGGAGGAAAGATATGGAAAAAATAGGAAAAGTAATAGTAAAGTTAAGAATTCCAATTCTTATCATCAGTTTCTTATTACTTATACCGGCTGGACTTGGATATGTATATACAAGAGTCAATTATGATATCCTGTATTATCTTCCGGGTGACATTGAAACTATGAAGGGTCAAGATATCCTTCTGGATGAGTTTGGAAAAGGTGCTTATGCAACGGTTGTCGTGCAAGGCATGGACGCAAAAGATGAATCGCAATTAGAAGATAAGATTAAAAACGTAGACCACGTTACAGACATCGTATCTTATAATAGTTTTGTTGGAAATACAGTACCAACAGAATTAATTCCTGAAAAATATAGAAGTATTTTTGAAAATCAGGAGTCAGGTTGTACAATGTTTGTCATATTCTTTGATGACACAACATCAAGTGATGAGACAATGAATGCGATTGGCGAACTTAGAGAGTTAGCAAGAGGACAGTGCTTTATAAGTGGTATGTCAGCAGTTGTTACAGATACTAAAAAGATAACACAGCAAGAAACAGTAGCTTATGTAGTTATTGCTTGTGTACTTACAAGTATCGTACTTGCAGTATTTATGGATTCATTCCTTGTACCAGTTTTCTTTATGTTAAGTATTGGTATGTCAATTGTTTATAACTTAGGTTCTAACATTTTTATGGGTGAGGTATCCTTCCTTACTAAAGCGTTAGCGGCTGTACTTCAGCTAGGTGTTACAATGGACTACTCAATATTCCTTTGGCATTCATATAAGGAAAAGAAAGAAGAAAATGGTGATGACCACAACAAAGCTATGGCACAGGCTATAGGAAGTACAATTACATCTGTTGTAGGTTCATCAATCACAACTGTAGCTGGTTTCTTAGCACTCTGCTTTATGAGTTTTACACTTGGTCTTGACCTTGGTATAGTTATGGCAAAGGGTGTTGTAATCGGTGTTATAGGTTGTGTAACAGTGCTTCCATCACTTATTCTTACATTTGATAGAGCACTTGAAAAGACTACACATAAAGAAATTATGCCAGCAAAATTCGATAAGCTTGCTAATTTCGTAGTTAATCATTCTTGGTTATTTATTATAATATTCTTAGTATTATTAGGACCAGCAATTTATGGTTATAACAATACAAATGTTTATTATAACTTAACAGATACATTCCCTGAATATCTTGATTGTGCACAGGCGAACAAGATGTTGGAAGAAAACTTTGACCTTAACTCTGTATACATGGTGCTTGCAGATGCAGACCTTCCAACTAAGGAAGCTACACAGATGTTAGATGAGTTAAAGGAAGTAGATGGCGTATCATTTGCATTGGGATATAATTCAATAGCAGGTAATACAATACCAGAAGAAATTATACCAGAAAAGTTAAAAGAAACTTTAAAGAGTGAAAATCATCAGATTATAGCAGTAGCATCAGATTATAAGCTTGCTTCTGATGAACTTAATGCACAGATTGAAACAGTTAATACAATTACAAAGAAGTATGACAGTAATTCAATGGTAATTGGTGAAGGCCCTTGTACAAAAGACCTTATCACAATTACTGATAAGGACTTTAAGACAGTAAGTGTAGTATCAATTGCAGCTATATTTATTATTATTATATGTGTATTTAAGTCAGCAGTACTTCCAATAGTACTTGTTGCAGCAATTGAATTTGCTATATTTATTAATATGTGTCTTCCATACTATTTGAATACAACAATACCATTTATCTCATCAGTAGTTATTGGTACAATTCAGTTAGGTGCAACTGTCGATTATGCTATTCTTATGACAACACGTTACAGAAAAGAAAGATTTGAAGGCGCAGGAAAGAAAGAAGCTATAGCAACAGCTCTTTCAACATCAATTCCATCAGTTATTGTTAGTGCGCTTGGTTTCTTTGCCGCAACATTTGGTGTTGGTGTATACTCAAGTGTAGATATGATTGGTTCACTTTGTACATTAATGGCACGAGGTGCTATAATAAGTATGTTTGTAGTTATATTTATTCTTCCATCATTATTTGTTGTATTTGATAAGATAATTATTCATACAAGTAAGGGCTTTATAGATAAGAGTAAAAATGTAAAAGCTGTTAAACCGGGAGTAAATAATATATAATTAATTAAGTATATATGGAAAATGATTAATCAGAATGAGCATTTGGTTGGCTCAGGAATGGAGATTATTATGATAAAGAAGAAATTGTTTAAGTATGGTTCAGTGTTTATGTGTGCAGCTTTGATGGCTTGTAGTCTTGCAGCATGTTCAACTAATTCATCTAAGGTAGAAAGCGCAACAGCAGTAAGTGTTGGGGCTTCAAATGACAGTGAAAGTATTTTACAAAATGCTCTAACAGATACATTAAATGCTGCTTCAGATACAAAGGCAAACAACGTATCAACAGAAAAAAAGACTAATTCAAAAGATGAAACTGTTTATGTATTTACAGATGTAACAGGTAAGCAAGATCATGTTATTGTTAATGAGAAGTTAAATAATGTAACAGGTGCTTCTACAATACAAGATTTTTCAAAGTTAAGTAATATTAAGAACTTAACAGGTGATGAAACATCAACAACAGGAAGTGATAATAAGCTTACATGGGCAGCAGATGGCAATAGCATTACTTATCAAGGAACAACAACACAGCAGACTCCTGTAACAATTAAGGTTACTTATTACCTTGATGGAAAAGAAATCTCAGCAGATAAGCTTGCAGGACAGAGTGGTAAGGTTAAGATAAGATTTGACTATACTAATAATGAGAAGAAGACTATCACTGTAAATGGCAAAGAACAAATAGCTTATGTACCATTTACAGTGCTTACAGGAATGGTTCTTCCAAAAGATACATTCTCTAATATTGAAGTTACAAATGGTAAAGTAACACAAGTAAATGACAACAATATAGTAATTGGTGCAGCTATGCCAGGCTTAAAAGATAGTCTTGACCTTGAACTTGGTGATGAAACACTTGATATTGATATTCCTGAGTATTTTGAAGTAACAGCAGATGCTAAGGACTTTGAATTAAATGATGTTATGTCAGTAGCTACAAGTAGTATATTTGCAGATGTAGATGTTGACTCAATTAATATTGACGATGTTAAAGACCAGATGGACGATTTGCAAGACGCTTCTAATCAGTTAATGGATGGTACTTCAACTCTTGCAGATGGTACTGATACATTAAAAGACGGAACAAGTCAGTTAGCAGACGGAGCAAGTCAGTTAGTAGATGGAGCAAGTCAGTTAGCAGATGGTACTGGTGAATTAAATAGTCAAGTTCCAACACTTACAGATGGGGTATCACAATTAGCATCTGGAGCAAGTCAGTTAGCAGATGGTACAGGTGAACTTAATAGTAAAGTACCAACACTTACAAGTGGTATTTCACAGTTAGCAGATGGAGCAGGTCAGTTAGCAAATGGAACTGGCGAACTTAATAGTAAAGTACCAACACTTACAAGTGGTATTTCACAGCTTGCGTCTGGAGCAAGTCAGTTAGCAGCAGGAACAGGTGAACTTAATGGAAAAGTACCAACACTTACAAGTGGTATTTCACAGTTAGCATCTGGAGCAAGTCAGTTAGCAAGTGGAACAGGCGAACTTAATGGAAAAGTACCAGCTCTTACAAGTGGTATTTCACAAGTTGATGAAGGAGCTGGTCAGTTATCAACAGGACTTAATCAGTTATTCTCTAAAATGCCAACACTTACAAGTGGTATTTCACAACTTAATGACGGTTCAGGACAACTCGCTGATGGTACTAACAAATTAAATGAAGGCGTTATGGCATTAAAGAAAGGAACAAGTAAGCTTGCTTCTGATACAGAAGGACTTGGCGCATTACAAAGTGGTGTATCAGCATATACAGATGGTGTATCAACAGCAAATGACGGAGCTGATACATTAAAGACAGGAACACAGCAGGTAACTGATGGTCTTACAACTCTTGCTGGAAGCTTTGCAGGAGATGGAACAGAAGCTAATCCTGGTATTGTAAATGGTATGGAAAGTCTTGAAAGTGGAGCTGAACAGCTTGATGCTGGTATTGGTAAACTTGCTAGTACATTGAATAGCTCATTTGAACAAATTAATCAACAGGCACAGGCATATGATAATAGCTCTACACTTGCACAGGCACAGACAATTGAAAATAATATTGGTGGAGCTGTAAATGCAATGTTAGCTCAGTTAGGCAATGCTAATCTTGCAATTACACCATACACAGACATGAATAAAACAATAGACAATGCTACAACTCAGGCTTTGTATACAAAATATATGGATGCTTATCAGTTTGTAATAACTAATGAAAGTAATCCTATTATCGCAGGTATTAATCAAACATTAGCAGCTTCTGGTACTCAGTTTACAAATCTTGGAGCTGTATATAATGCACAAATGGGACTTTTATTCCAGACAGTAAGCAATCAGAGTATATCAGGAGCTTTAACACAGGTATATAATACAGCTACACAGACACAAGACCCTGAAACAGGAATGAACCTTTCACAAAGTCTTGCAACATTAAAGGCAGGTTCATCACAGTTAAGCAATGGTATTTCAACAGTTAAAGCTGGTATTGGTACACTTGATGAACTTACAGCTAACACACCTCTTGCAGCACATACAACAGTGTGTCAGGCACTTAACGCATTAATAAGTGGAAGTGCTCAGGTAAATGAGGGAGCAGGACAGTTAAAGGCTGGTCTTTCTAAATTAACAGCTAATAATGATACATTAAATAGTGGAATGTCATCAGCAGTTGAGGGTGCTAAACAGCTTGACGCAGGTGCAGACCAACTTACAGATGCGAACAACGGTGTTCCAGCTTTAGTAACAGGAGCAAATCAGCTTAAGGCAGGCTTAGGTCAGCTTGTTGAGTCAACACCTGAACTTACAACTGGTGTAAACGCATTAAACGATGGTGCAAAGCAATTAAAGATTGGTACAGCTCAGTTAAATGAAGGCGCAGGAGCATTGGCTCTTGGTGTCGCTGCATTAGATACAGGAGCAAATCAGCTTAAAGATGGAACAAACGCATTAAACGACGGAGCAGGAGCATTAGCAGATGGAGTTGCTGTATTAGACACAGGAGCAAATCAGCTTAAAGATGGAACAAACGCATTAAATGACGGAGCAGGAGCATTAGCAGATGGAGTTGCTGCATTAGACACAGGAGCAAATCAGCTTAAAGATGGAACAAACGCATTAAACGACGGAGCAGGAG
>URYE01000059.1 GCA_900551945.1 uncultured Eubacterium sp.
ATTATTCTGCTTTCCTATATGTACTTTTCTTTGAAATGTTTCATTATAACCTACATATAGGTGACTGTGCTTTCACTGGTGTGTGAATGATTTATCTAATTCTGATATCTTTCACAACCTAAAACACTTAATTCTTATTTTCATTTGCCATTTTTGTAAGTGGCTCTATCTGCGAAAGCATATTCCTTATATTGTCAAATATCTGACTCTTTTCTCCGTCACTCTTTTCAATATCTTCAATATAAGAAAGCACACTGTCATATTGCTTCCTTGATAACACAACATAATCAGAAATCCTATTAATCTTATTTTGAGAATTATCAATAGCCGACACAATATCCCTTTGAATATCATCAACCTTTTTAGCACTTTCACTTACATTTTCAAAAATATCATGCGCCTGCTCAACATTATTTGCATTATCATCAAGCAAATCCCTTGAAGTCTTAAGCGATATATTAAGCTCCTTTGTTCCATCTTCCACATTAGTAACTCGCTCATTTATCATTTGGATAAGATTTTTAATTTCTTCAGCTAATTCCCTTACTTGGTCAGCAACAACAGCAAAACCCTTACCATGCTCACCTGCTCTTGCTGCTTCTATAGAAGCATTAAGTGCGAGCATATTAGTCTGATTAGCCACCTTAATAATACTCATTGTACACTCTTTAATATCTTCAACAGAATGTTCAAGATTTAAAAATGTCTTACCCATCTCATCAAAGCTATCAACTACTTTAATTGAGTCATTTTTCAACACATTAACTCTGTCTTGAGCATCTTTTACTGAAGCATTTATCTCATCTTTTACATGGTCAAATGCACTTGAAACCTCCTTTATTTCATTAAAAGTTTCTTGAAATTCACCAATGCCAGAACCTAATTTATCTGCTGCCTGTATAACTTCTTCAAATGAAGACTTAATGTCTACTATCTGCTTTGTAACAACAACCTCCTCATCAGAAAGCTTGTCAAACTGCTGCCCTATATAGTTTGCAGTATAAGAAATAGGGTATATATAATCTGTATTATTACCTTTAGCTGAAATACTACTATTAGATAAATTCTCACTATCCTTATGTCTATTAAACAATCGCATGATATTTCCTCCGTAAATTAATAAATAAGTCAACTATGCAAAACACACTCTGTTAGTTTCTCAAGTTATCACAACAGTTGCCAAGTTCTAATACAAGCACGACTTTAGCTTGTTGTTTGCATAAATAAAAGCACAGCTATTACTTTATATTGTTAAATATTATTCAAATACAACGCATGACATAGTCTGATTAGTATGTTGTCCATTAAAATGTTCTCCCATACCTATAAGCCCTGAATATTTTCCAAGCGATGACATTCTATTAAGATAATTGTCAATATGATTTAACTTTTTAAAATAAAGATATCTAAATATACAATTAATCGAAAATACACCCGAAATATGTGAGAAATCACTTTGAATATTTCTTATTGTATCTTCAAGAATTTCCTTGTCATCACCCGCTTCAAGTATATATAACTTGTCCTTTGGATTAACTTTTCGATAACAATACAAATCTCCATTGTTACTCTTTTCCTTAATTGATACAATAAATATTTCATCACCCAGACATCTTCCTAATGGATTTTTAAAAGTCTGTTCTTCTACATCTTGTGGCTTTATGCCCAACTCATTTATGTACACATCTTGAGCTTTCTTTCCATCTAAATCACAAATTTTATATTCATTTGGAACTGCCTTTGTGCATATATGAAATTTATCCGTAGGAGTGTAAATATTTTCTCTATACACTTTAACCTTTCCTTTGTTATTCTTAACTACAGCATAAGCACAGCTATCTTCATATATATTACCATTAACACCTACACTTTTAGTCCAAGTTGTTCCACCTGTAAGCTGTATTCCTTTTGTTGCTATAACTGATTGAATTGTAGTAAGCACACATTCATCATTGCCTGTGCATAAATCAATAATAACTGTATTATCTTTTCCTGCATTAACTTTTGAAATACTATTTTGAATAGTCCTTATACTTGCAACAGGAGCTTTTGATACATTTTGTATAACACCAGTATCAACTGTAATATCTCCACAAAGCGCTGTTATAAGAAGTCCCTTTTCAATTATCTTATTTCCTGCATATGACTGCCCTACACAGCTAATGCTAGGTATATCTGGAAATTTTTCCTTTAGCCTTAAAACATTTTTTTCAAATAAAGCTTCATCACTTACAAACATAATAATCAACTTAGGATTACTAAGCCCTTTCACAGCCTCATCAACATCACATCGACTGCTAACGCCAATAAATTGCTCCATCTTATGTCCCCTTTTCTGAATAAATATTATTATTATCATGACATAATGACATCATTGTTATAATTTTATCATTTTATAACACCATTTTCCACACATTTTTCTTTCTTATACAAAAACCTTCTCAAAATACCTGCAATTTATAAATCCAACTATTCACAATCCACCAATACCACATCTACAATATTCTATATATATAAACAAACTTCCACCCCACCGCACTAAGAAACTAATAATTTTATTGCGTACGAAAACAAACTCCCGTAAGATACAAGTAGTATATAAATTAAATGCACCATTAAAAGAACAACGCAAAAACTAATCATTCTTGCACAAGCTGTCTACTCCTATACAGTTCAAGCAATTTTTTCAAATCATTAATATTACTCTGAATACGTTTTCCAATATCCGTATCCTTTACAAATATTCTCTCCTTTTCAACTTCCACAAGCTCTGACTGCGACTCTATATCTGTATTTTCCGTCAATGCCTTATAAATACTTTCAAATGGCTGATGTGCTTTAATTCTCATTCCATGTGAATTAAATATAAGAGTATACCCCGCAATTCCCGTTGTTTCGTGATATTTCTTACAAAAACCACCATCTATTACAAGAAGCTTTCCATGCGCCCTTACAGGAAGTTCGCCCTTATTAGTTCGCACAGGTGTATGACCATTTATAATATGCGACCTTTCCGAATACAACTCAAACTCCCTTAATATCATATTACATATACGTTCTTCTTTATAATATTCATAATATGGATTTTTTTCTTCATACCAAGCTGATTTATCTTCGATAAATGCTCTTTCAAACGTCTTTATATGTCGTCCTGAAAGTGGCGATTTTCTTCCACACCACAAATACCACATAAAGTCCTTTGCGTCTTTATTGTCCTTTTCATAAAATGCTTTCCTTGCGCAACTGTCTGCGTAATCCATATATTTTCTGCCTTTATATATATGGTCATTAATCACAACACCGTCAAAATTGCCACTGTCATCAAGAGGTATACAACCATGAAATAATAAATTGTCATTAAACAGCTTATACATACTTCCTTTTTCATATAAAAATTCAATATGTTTTCTAAGTCTTTGGCTGCTTACAAATGCGTCTGTAAGTTCATTTATTACCTTTTGTTCTTCCTTTGTAAGTTCATAAGGACTCTCCTTTGAAACTGTTGGAAAATCTGTATCTTTTACTTTATATTCTTTTCCATCAATTACTACAGTCCCATTTTCCATATCAATCTTATCCAAAAGCAATCTGTCATTCATATCATATTCTGGGTGTCTTTTTATAACCTGCCCTTCTAATTTAAACATAATAACAGCAATTGCCTTAACTGCTGATTTCATTGGGTCTGTATCTTTATATGTACGGTCTGCAAAAATTGTAAGATTTCTAAGTGCAATACCATATCCATTTTCAAGAATTTGCGTATTTTGATATTTGATATTATTATAGATAACATTTGCCACACAAATACTACTTCCGCACACAGCTCCCATCCACAAAATATCGTGATTGCCCCACTGTATATCTACAGAATGATGCTGCATAAGCTCATCAATAATCCTGTCCGCACTAGGCCCTCTGTCAAATATATCTCCAACAACATGAAGATGGTCAACCGCAAGCCTTTTTATCATAGCAGACAATGCAACAATAAACTCTTCAGCATTTCCAATGTCGATTATAGTGTCGATTATTTTTTTATGGTATCTTAACTGATTATCATCTTCATCTTTTTGTGCGTGTAAAAGCTCGTCAATAATATACGCATAATCCATAGGAAGTGCTTTTCTTACCTTAGACCTTGTGTATTTTGAAGATAAAAGCCTTGCAATCTCTATTAATTCATTGAGTATTGCTCTGTATCTATGTGAAAGATTAATGCCCTGCTGCTTCATCAAGTTCATTTTTTCTCTAGGATAATATATCAGTGTACATATCTCTTTACGTTCTTCTGGTGAACGAATATCCTTAAATAACAAGTCAACCTTTTCTTTTATTACACCTGAGCAATTATTCAATATATGGTAAAATGACTCATACTCTCCATGAAAATCACTCATAAAATGCTCAGTTCCCTTTGGTAAATTCAGTATCGCATTTAAGTTGATAATTTCCTTACTTACGGCTTGTACTGTAGGATATTTTTCTGATAGTAATTGAAAATACTTTTTGTTAATTTCTTGCATTAATACTATACCTCCATTGTAAATACAAATTTAATATTCCTATTCCCTATCCCCAACATTAATATTAAACCGCTTTTAAACATTATTATCAAGCACTATTTCGAGTTTTCACATTAGTTCCATAGCTAAAAAATATCTTATAACTTTATTTATTGAACATTATTTTCAATTTTTGTATAATACTAAAGGTCAAATTCAAATTGCAAATTAATTGATAAGCTTTATCATTCTATTTAATCTTTACAATAAAAAATAAATATAAAATTTAAAATACATAAGAAAGGTAAAAATTATGAAACTACAGAGACTATTAAGCCTTACAAGACAGGCAATTGATGACTATAATATGATAAATGACAACGATAAAATTGCTGTTGGTATAAGCGGTGGAAAAGATAGCCTTACACTTCTTTACGCACTTGCTAATTTAAGACGCTTCTATCCACACCCATTTACACTAGAAGCCATAAGTGTCGACTTAGGCTTTGGAAATACTGATTACAGTAAGCTTTACGAGCTTTGTGAAAATCTTAACGTAAAACTCACCATAGTAGATACACAGATTTACGATATAATATTTAATCAACGAAAAGAAAAGAACCCTTGCTCACTGTGTGCCAAAATGAGAAAAGGTGCGCTTAACAACGCCTTACTAGAATTAGGCTGTAACAAAGTAGCTTACGCTCACCACAAAGATGATATGATTGAAACACTGTTTATGTCAATGATGTACGAGGGTAGACTTTATAGCTTCCCACCCGTAACACACCTTGACAACACCAATATAACAGTAATCCGCCCACTAATGTACGTCAATGAAGCAGATGTTATCGGCTTTAAAAATGCCAACAATCTCCCCGTAATAAAAAATGCCTGCCCCGCTGACGGTCATACAAAAAGAGAGTATGTAAAACAACTCCTAAACCAACTAAACAAAGACAACCCCGGCATAAAAACCCAACTATTCCACGCCATCCTAACTGCCAACTTCCCCGACTGGAACACAACACCTACACAACAAAACTAACTCTATACAACTTCAATATCCACACCAACCATTAACTTATTGTGATAGTAATACATCTCTCAACTTTCTCCCCTATTATACAACATTATTACTATCACATTTTATCCCAAAATCCCCCTATCAAACCCCAACCATCACTTCACACAATAAATAAGTTTCTTACTTAATATTAAAATCCCCCTACTTCATTTACTATTTTTTATAATTATATATAATTAACTTACATTTTTGCATTATGTCAAAAAACTCCCGTAAGATAACAGTAGTATATATAAAATAAATGCACCATTAAAAAGAACAGTGACCTATATTTGTGTTATACCAACGAACATACCTGTTCGTTGAGTGCATACAAATATATGCCACTGTCCTTTTTCTGGTGTGTGTTTTTATATATACTACTGTTATCTCACAACCTAAATTTATTAGAATTTTTATACACTACTTATTATTGATAACCTAAATTATAAACAATTCATAGCATCTTCCACAATAAGTTCAGGCACAATTCTATTTTCCTTCAACACATCTTCAACAGAATATCTGTCAAGAAACTCCTTCTTAAAACCATAATTAAGCACCTTAACATCACTATTTCCATAGTAAGTAGCAAGCTTACTGCCAAAACCACCATCTAAGATACCATCTTCCAATGTAATAACAACCTTGTGGTCTTTCTTTAATTCTTCTAAAAGCTCCTTGTCAATACCTGTAATATATCTAGGATTAATAAGTGTAGGCTCAACACCTGTTTTATCCTTTATAAGCTGTGCTGTCCTTTCGCCAAGCTGATAGAAATCACCAAGAGCAACAATCGCAACATCACTACCCTTTGTATTAACCTTGTACTTGTTAAGCTCGCTGTAATCAGTATCAACCTTTTCAGAAGTGTGAATAACACCGTTGCAAGGTATTCTTATAGCAACAGGATACTGATTTTGCTCAATACTCCAATCAAGCATTGCAAAATATTCTTCACAGTTAGTTGGAGCTAAGTAAACAAGGTTAGGAATATTTGACATCATCGCAATATCATAGATACCAAGATGAGTAACATCATTCATACCATATACAGAAGCCGTATTAACAATAAGTGTTGCAGGATTGCTGTTAATACACAAATCTTGTGATATCTGGTCATAAGTTCTTTGGAAGAAGCTTGAATGAGTTGCAAATACTGGCTTAAAACCGTTCTTTGCAAGACCTGAAGCTAACGCAATACCATGTTCTTCTGCAATACCTACATCAATAAACTGCTTTCCAGCTTCTTTTCTCTTATCTTCTGTAAAGCCAATACAAGTAGGAACAGCCGCAACAATAGCTGTAACTGTCTTATCAGCCTTCATCTTTTTCATCACAAAGTCACAAGTAAGATTGTCATAACTTTCACCATCAAAAGATATATTCCATTTACCTGTTTCCTTATCAAATGGCATACACCAATGCCACATTTCTTTATTTTCCTCAGCTATCTTATAGCCCTTACCCTTTAATGTATTGATATGAACTACGATAGGGTGGTCAATATCCTTAACCTTTTCAAATGCTTCTATAAGCTTTTGAATGTCATTACCTTCATTAACATACATATAATCAAGCCCCATAGCCTTGAAAAGATTACATTCACAAGTACCATTGCTTTCACGAAGCTGTCTTAAATTCTTATATAAGCCACCATGATTTTCCGCAATTGACATATCATTATCATTGAAAAGTACAATGAAATTGCTGTCCATTTCCCCTGCAAAATCAATTCCTTCTAAGGCTTCACCACCACTAAGAGAGCCATCACCTATAACAGCAACAACATTTCCAGTTTCACCCTTAAAATCTCTTGCCTTAGCAAGACCTGTAGCAAGACTTACAGAAGTTGAAGTATGTCCTACATTAAAGAAATCATGTTCACTTTCTTCTGGATTAGTATATCCTGATATATCGTCAAAATGTTCATCATAAAGATACGCATCTTTTCTTCCTGTAAGCATTTTATGACAATAGCTTTGATGTGATACATCAAATACAAATTTATCCTTTGGTGAGTCAAATACATAATGAAGCGCAATTGTAGCTTCTACCATACCAAAGTTAGGGCCAAAATGTCCGCCATGTTTACTCAATCTATTCATCAACGCATTTCTTAATTCGCCTGCTAATTCGCCTAACTGAGCGCTATCTAATTTCTTTACATCTGCTGGTGAGTTGATATTTTCTAATAACATTTTTCCTCTTTTCTGCACATATATTAATTATTCTTATCTAATCTATCTGTATCTTAATGTGCTAAATACAAATACTAAATATATGTTACAACTTAAAGTTGACTTTAAGTCAATACATTTTTTGCTAATTAATATTTTTTTATAAAAAATCCCCAATTCTCCATTTCTTTTTCAAAAGTCATGGAAAATTGGGGATATTATTAATTTTTAAAATTAAGCTCAATCTTGCCATTAGTAGTACTAGCTGAAAGCTTATAATCTGCATTGTTGTCAACTGAAAATGTTTTATTATTGTCCTCATCAACAACTTTTTCTTCATTAACAAGTATCTTATCATTTGTTGTGTGTGCTTCTATATTATAGTCATTTTCACTATTTGATAAGTTAAGCTCAATTTTATCATTAGTCGTGTTACAATCTAAGTTGCAATTAAATGTACCCGTTGCCACTATCTTATCGTTAGTCGTCTTTAACTTTACAGCCTTGTTAAATGTACCATTACATACAATCTTATCATTAGTTGTTTCAAGATTTGTAAGCTTATTAACTGTTATATCACTATCAATTTGTATCTTATCATTAAATGTTAAACATTGTAAATTATCTGTTATAAAGTCAGAGTTAATATGTATCATACTATTAGTTGTCCTTATATCTACAGCTTCAAGCTGTGCATTTTGGGGAATATTAATAGTTATCTTATTATAATAATCACCTGAAAATATCTTATATAAACCATCAAACATATCAAAGAAAATACCATTTATATTATTATCATAATATCCTTCAACTTTTAGCTGACCGTCTTTTACAGTAATTTCAGGTTTATTGAATGTTCCATAACTTTCATATTCAACACTAAATGTATTATCCAATGAATTTACAAGTTCAATATCATATCCTTCACCATTTGCATAAATATTTTTAATATTTTCATAGTTGTCTGATTTATAAGTTTTATTTATTTCTTCTTTTGTGTAAAACTGTCCATTGGCATATACACAACCTACATTTGCACCAAAAACAAAGCCTATAAAAATGAAAATCACGCCTAACAGTATAGATATTCCTGCTGTAATTAACGATACCTTAGTTATTTTTTTCATAGCTGTGACGCTCCTTTCTTCTAATAATCATATCTTTGACTTTTACAAAAATAAATTTTAATAACTTTAAACAAAGTATAACAACTTCAACAAAACCAATAGTTATTAAAAGTCCAAAACCAATTGCTAACAGTGCAACTCCCATTACATGAAGACCTGTAATTATACCTAACTGAATAATAGCTTTAAAGCTTAACACAAAGATAAACAACCCAGAACCTATCAATGTTACACCAACTACTCCAATAGAAAATGCTACAGCTACAACTGCAATTACTACTGAAACTGCAACACCTAAAATTGCAACAACAATACCAAGCCATATTGGTGAAGTTAATACTGTCATTATAATTAAAGCTATCTTTAAACCTATACTTTTCTTCGGTGCTTTATAAGTGCTATAAGCTGTATTATTATAATAATTGTTATTATAAAACCCGCTTTGATAGGCGTTGTTGTTCTGATTGCCATTATTTTGAGTAGTATTATATCCATTTTGATATTGCTGATTACTATTTTCATTACCATTCATAGCATTATAATCACTATATATCTTTTTTGCTAATTCCTGTGGCGTTCCAAGCTCTTTAATTATATCTTGTTCATTTTCAACACCTGCTTCAGAAAAATATTCAAAATAATATTCCATTACATTGTCGACTTCATCTAACGGCATATTATTAAGATAACTTCTTAGCTGTTTTAAATACTCATCTCTATTCATCACTATTCCCTCCTAGCAAGATTTTTTCAACTTTATTCTTGTACTCCATCCATTCCTTTCTGTAATACTCAAGCTGTAGCCTGCCATTATCAGTAATCGTATAATATCTCCTATTACGTCCGTCAAATGGCTTATCGTATGTAGTGAGATATCCGTCTTTTTGAAGTCGTCTAAGCACAGGATATAAGGTTGACTCGGAAATACTCATTACTTCTCTAACATTTTGAGTAAGAATATAACCATAAGTATCCCCTTTTTCAAGAATTGACAATACACACGCATCTAAAAGCGTCGCACCTAACTGAAATGCCATAATACTCCTTTCCAAAACAGTGCCATAAATATTCTCATAACTTAACACTTCCACACTTTCCTAATACAAATCAATCCACAATCATCAACTTGTATCATTCAACGCAATAAAAATGGAACTGTAAAATTTAATTGATAGTGCTACATATCAAGTTAAAAAATACCCGCAATGCTTTTAATATTTCTTATACTATATTATACGGCGTATAATATATTGTGTAATATACTATATTATACGCCGTATAATATGTCAAGTATTTTTCATAAATATCAATAAACCTATCCCCCCTAATTCAATAAAGTACATTCCAACTTTCTCCTATTTTGCGTCAAAAATCCCCCTAAAGATAGAAAAATTATATAAATAATAAATGCAACATAAAAAAACAATTGTTTATATACTACTTCTATCATCAAAACCTAAAAAAATAGGCTTAGTAGAATATTTCTATTCCACCAAGCCCATTTTCAAGGATTAAAAAGTTTTATTATGTTAAAAAATTATGTATAGATTACTTTAAAATAAACTTTCCTACAAGGTCTCTAAGTGTTTCAGCCTGTGCTGATAATTCTTCACTTGTAGCAGATGTCTGCTGTGCGGCAGCAGAGTTAGACTGAACAACTTCTGCAATCTGATTAACACCTGCCTCAGCCTGTTCCATAGAGTTTGCTTGAAGTTCTGAAGCACTACTTAATGACTTAGATGTTTCAGCAATACTTTCAATACCATCAACAACAAGCTTTAAGCTTTCCTGTGCATTAAGTGTAGCACTGTTACCTTGTTCAATTTCCTTTAATGCGCCTTCGATAAGTTCTCTTGTATCAACGGCTGACTTAGCACTCTGTTCTGCAAGCTGTCTTATCTGGTCAGCAACTACAGCAAAGCCCTTGCCTGCTTCTCCTGCTCTTGCAGCTTCAATAGAAGCATTGAGTGATAAGAGGTTAGTCTGACTTGCGATATCTTCGATATCTGCTGTAATATTTTCAATCTTCTTAGATGTTTCGTTAATTTTATCCATAGCCGCTGTAAGTTCTTTCATCTGTATACGGCTTGTATCTGCCTGCTTAGCATAGCCCATAGCAGCCTGATGTGAATCTTCAAGGTTCTTAGCTGACTTTTCAGAGTCCTCTGTAAGATTAGCAATTGTAGATGTAAGTTCTTCAACTGCTCCAGCCTGCTCTGTTGCACCTTCTGCAAGTGCCTGTGCTGACTGTGAAAGGTTATCAGAGCCTATATATACCTGCTGTGCTGCTGTATCAACCTGTTGTAATGTTTCAATCATACGGTCTCTTAAAGTAGTAATAGCTTGTAAAAGGTCACCAAACTTACCTACATACTTATCTCTACATTCAGACTTAACCATAAAGTTACCATCACCCATACTACCCATAATACGAACAACGTCTGATATAATAAGATTAAGGTCGTCAGCCATAAGCTTTGAACGGTCTAACATACCCTTAAATTCATCATCATATTCACTTTCTGGGAATGGATTATCAAGTTCACCTTCAGCAAGCTCTGTAAGTCTTTTAGCTGTGCTATTAAGAATAGTTTCGATACCATTAGCAAACTTATTACTACTTCTACTTGACTGAATTCTAGCTAATATCATAATTAATACTACTACTATAATGCACGCTACTTCCAATATTGTAATCTGTGTCTTTAATGAATCACCCTCATTAACAGCATAACTCATAAGAGATGTTAAACCATCATAAATATTGTCATACTTAGTTGCAAGTTCATCTTGTTCTTGTCTTTGTGCTGCATTACTCTGTCCTACATCTGATGTTGAACCTGTTTTAATAATACTATCTGACAATGTCCAATATGCAGATAAATTATTATTTATATCATTATATAATGACTCCATCTCTGATGAGTCTATCTTAGACTTTACATCAGACATATAAGTTTCAAAATTTGACTTCTTTGTACTATATATTGTATTCTGATTTTGAATAGAATCTGTCTCAATGTATCCTATAGCTCCTCTTAATGCACTTCTTGTTCCTGCAAATGATGCTAATGCCTTACCAACATCACCCTGAATAAATCCATAATGTTCTAATGCGCTATTATATCTTGCACTGACAAAAATCATAGCAATAACAGCTACAATAGCTGCAATTGATGTTAAATTCGTAACATAATTAAATATGGAATTTAACCTGTATTTTACCTTTTGTTTTTCTTGCTTCTTATCCATACTCTGACCTCCTTGATGTATATACTAGTTTATTATAATAAGCTATCATCAAAAAGTAGTCATTTATTATAATAAGCTGTAACTTTAATTATAAGTATACCATATCATTAACATTTTGTTAATAAAATTTTTATATTTTTTAAATGTATACTATATAAAACTGCTAAACATCTCCCTAAAAAATAGCAATTTAGCACTACAATTCAAATATTTCAAAACATTTTATACAAAAATCCCCTTACCACAATCCAACTTCCCACCCCAAGAAAAAAGACACACTTAATGTAATCTCAAAAACATAATGACAGAGAAGATAGTCATAAATAATATAATTGTAAAAAACATATTGGCCAAAAATATAGTCATAGAAACCGCAGGTACAAAGAAAAGTAGGGAGTTAATTTTTTAGTATATAATAAAAATTAACTCCCTATTTTTCTTTGCTCATTTACAAAATTATCTTACATTAAAAGCCTTAATTCCAGGATAAACAGCCGCATTTCCAAGTTCTTCTTCAATTCTTAACAACTGATTATACTTAGCAACTCTCTCTGTTCTACTAGGTGCACCAGTCTTAATCTGACAAGTGTTAAGTGCAACTGCAAGGTCAGCGATAGTTGTATCTTCTGTTTCACCAGAACGATGACTAGAAATAGCAGTATATCCAGCCTTATGAGCCATTTTAATAGCTTCAAGAGTTTCTGACACAGAACCAATCTGATTAAGCTTAATAAGAATAGCATTACCGGCACCCATCTTTATACCCTTTGAAAGTCTTTCTGTATTAGTAACAAAAAGGTCATCACCAACAAGCTGAACCTTATCGCCAAGTCTTTCTGTAAGCTTCTTCCAACCTTCCCAGTCTTCCTCGTCAAGACCATCTTCAATAGAAATAATTGGATACTTGTCACAAAGAGATACCCAATGTTCAACAAGTTCTTCCGCTGTAAATTCAGTACCAGCCTTTGGCAATTTATAATATCCCTTTCCTTTTTCACTCTTCCACTCAGATGAAGCAGCATCCATAGCAATCATAAAGTCCTTTTCAGGCTCGTAACCTGCTTTCTTTACAGCTTCAAGAATAGTTTCAATAGCTTCTTCATCAGACTTTAACGCAGGTGCAAAACCACCTTCATCACCTACTGATGTTGCAAGTCCTCTCTCTTTAAGTATAGCAGCAAGAGCATGGAATACTTCTGCACACCATCTTAAAGCTTCTTTAAATGTAGGCGCACCTACTGGCATAATCATAAATTCTTGAACGTCAAGACCACTTGATAAAGCATGGCAACCACCATTAATAATATTCATCATAGGAACAGGAAGTCTGTTTCCAGAAATACCACCTAAAAATCTGTAAAGAGGAATATCAAGAGATATACTTGCGGCTCTACAACAAGCAATAGATACTGCAAGAATAGCATTTGCGCCAAGCTTAGACTTATCCTTAGTACCGTCTGCCTTAATCATAGCTTCATCAACTGCATAAATATCAGAAGAGTCCATTCCAACAAGAGTATCATTGATAATAGTATTAATATTTTCAACAGCCTTAGTAACGCCCTTGCCAAGATAACGTGACTTGTCACCATCTCTTAATTCAAGTGCTTCAAATTCTCCTGTTGAAGCTCCACTAGGTGCCATACCTCTACCGATTGTACCATCTACAAGCACAACCTCAGCTTCAACTGTAGGATTACCCCTTGAGTCCAATATCTCTCTACCAATAACCTTTTCAATCTCTAAATAATTCATCACAGAAATCTCCTTTCAAAAAAAAGACAGTCTCTATATAAATTCAGCAGTTTTATATAAAGAGCTGTCCTATGATTTACACGCAAGTTAGCTTTATCTAACCATAATTAGAGTATACTTACTTTTATAACAAAAAACAATACCCTTACATGATACATTTTCTCAATAGCCAAAATATTGCCACCTGCTTAACATTCTACACATTAAGCTATGGTGCTTCTAACCGTTAATATTTTTAAATAATCGTACATCATTTCTAACTTTTAAAATACCTTATTTCCATCATAACAGCAATCCATCAACACCAAGCATATACCATATCCAAACAATATTATTAACACCCCACCACCAAATTATTCCTATTATTTCTACAATTCTATCCCCCACTTCCCATAAATATTTTTTATATGTTTTATAAAAGGGAAACGCAAGAAAGTTTATTAAATAAATAATAAATACACCATTTCTATACTCTACTCTCATCTTCCCCACTTCCCTCAAATATTTTTTATATATTTTCTAAAAAGGGGAACACAAGAAAGTTCCGTAAAGATAGCAGTAGTAGATAAATAAACACACATATCAAAAAACAAACTGCACCAAAATCATATAAAAAATAGTTCCCCCCGCTATAGAAATCAACATATTCTTTCTCCACAAATGAAGCCCCACCGTAACAACTACCGCAATAGCTTCAGGTATGCCATGAGTGCTGACCATAATATTAACATTTTTAAAACAATAAACCACAAGCATACCAAATACAGCTCCCGGAAGCGCCTTACCTAAATACTTTATATACTCAGGTGTAGGTTTATTATCCTTAAATATTATAAATGGAAGAAATCGTGTCAACATCGTTCCTAACGAACACATTAAAATAATTATTATCTGCTGTGTTAATGTCACTTAATGCCACCTGCTCCTTCTATTGGTTTTCTAAATATTTTAAGAAGTACTACAATACAAATCATAGTTGGTATCAAAAAGCTGTCTGCGCCAAATATATAAAGACATATTATTGACATTATTACACCAATCACCGCTGAATAATGCTGCTTGTCCTTTAAAAACTGGTCTAAAAATATAACTACAAACATCGCTGTCATAACAAAATCAATACCTTTAGTATCTATTGTAAGTAACGAGCCAACAAGCCCACCGATTGTTGCCCCAAGCACCCAATATATTTGGTTTAAAAGTGATACAAAAAACATAAACCAACCATCATCAACATCTTTTGGTATTATGGCACTATAATTTACAGAAAATGTTTCATCACACATAGCATAAATAAGATACAGCTTTTTAATACCTTGATTTTTAAAACGGTCAAGCATAGCAATACCATAAAACAAATGTCTAGCCTGTATCATAACTGCTGCCAAAAATGCCTTCTTATAAATTGAATTACTCTTATTATCCATTAATTTACCCTTTTCATATAGAATTACAATGATTTAAAAGCAAAATTTTATAAATATATAAAACTAAATCAAATACTGCTATCACTATTTAATTATATAATACAAGCAAGTCCCCACTATATTAATAAAAATTAGGGACTTACTTTTTGCCTATTACATAACACTTATATCAAATTCAATCTTACCAACATTGCCTTCATTATCCATAATAGTAAGAAAGGCTTGACCACTCTCACCAATTGTTCTAACAAAAGTTCCGCCATATCCGCCCTTAAGACTAATAAGCTTAGGCCCTATAATCTTAATCGCACCTTCCACAGACAGCATAACAGCTTCATTATAAAGGTTAAGCACATTGCCATTTTGGTCACACGCCTTTATTCTTACAAGTGCAACATCATATGTAGTATTTTCTATAAGAGAAGTGTGGTCTGCCTGTGCATTTATAAATGTATTTTTTACTGGCTCTTTAACAACAGTCTTTACAATATTGCCATCTTTAATTGCTTCAAACTTATAAAATGGTACGGGCATATTTTTTCCGCCATTGCCAATATATTTTTCATAAAGTGCTAAAGCATCATTAAGCTTCATATGATAAAATGTCATTAACTTCGCAGCCCTCATTCTTACATCAATTGGAATGTGATTTACTCCATATCTTGAAACAGACATAAGGATTTTCTTAATATCTTCTGCTTGACCATGTGGAAGCCCTTCCTGCTTTTCAAGTGTATCACCTATAAGGTCATCAATTTCTACAGGTGGAAATTCAAGTGCTGAAAACTCTGACCTTTTTTTAGAAGCATTTTTTCCACATAAAAATTCCTTAATAAACGCTCCATTTTTATACATTTTAACGGAGTCAGCATTACTAAAAATATACATTTTTCCTGCTATCTCGGCTTTATGCTCTCCCCTACTCATAGATGATGATATCTCAAGTACATTTTCATTAGTATAACAAGAATAAAGACTTGCTACTAACTTAGGATTTCTAAACATATCCATAATACCATGATAACAAATTCCATCTGCACTTCCAAAACCATTATTTGCATTATAATCTGTCATACACCAAGCTATGCCACCTGCTATTAACTTGTCCTTATAATACCCGTTCATAATTTTTGCGTGTCTTAACGCATGTTCTAACTTGTCACTTTCTGTATCAAAGCTCTTAGATGGATACATATAACCATTGTACTCTGAGATTATATATGCTTTTGTTTCATCAGAAGTTACATCTTTTCGCTTTTCTATTGGTTCATTCTCACCATCATACGAAAAATCATTATAAGCATATACATCTTCAAGCAAATTGCTCTTTTTTATATTTCTCGTGCCTGCTGTCTGACGAAGTTTATCTATATTATGTGCCGCATTATTAGTAGTCGTATATAATTCTTCGTCATCATTTGAACCATTTACACGAACTCCCCATAATATAACACTAGGGTGATTTCTATTATAAAGCACCATTTCTTCAACACTTTGACAAAAACCATTCTTCCAATCGTCATCGCCAATATTATATCCACCTGCAATTTCTGAAAATACAAGAAGTCCAATTTCATCACATCTGTCAAGGAAATACTTTGACTGTGGATAATGAGAAGTTCTGACCATATTCATTCCAAGCTCATTTTTTATTATATCAGCATCATTTCGTTGTATAGACTCTGGCATTGCATAGCCCATATATGGAAAACTTTGATTTCTATTAACACCTCTAAGCTTAATCTTTTTGTCATTAAGATAAAAACCATCTGCCTTAAATTCCGTCTTTCTTATACCAAATCTTGTTTCATACTCATCGTATACCGCATCAAAATCATGTCTTTTTAACGCAGCTTTTATCACATACAAATTAGGGTTATCAAGCTCCCATTTTTCAAGTTCTTCAATTCTTAATGTGCAAGTAATAATATGCCTTTTAACTTCATTTATAGCTCCTGCAAACTTCTTACCATTAAGTTTATTTCTTAATGACTGCATTGTTTTTAAATCATTAAATTCAAACTTTATATTCTTTGATATTTCACAGTTCTCAAGATTTTTTATAAATGTACCATCACTTTTATAAAGTGAAAGCTCCGCATAATAGCCTTTTTGTCCTCTTATATCTACTTTATCTGCAACAGTAAGTTCATAAGTTATCTCAAGTCCCTTTAATTCGTTATCATTTTCGGCTTCTTGCGTATCATTTTTTGATAATTTTTTATCACTCTTAACTTTTCCTTGCTCTGTTTCAGGCTCTTTTTTTATATAATCTTCTGGTTTTCCCTCATATACATAAATATCATCTATGTACACAGGGTTTTTAACGTCAACATAAACCTCTCTATAAAGACCACCATAAACAAGCGCATCTATCTTTTCTCCAAAAGGTGCTTGATTAAGGCTAGGTCTGCTGTCAAGCTTAACCACAATAATATTAGGCTTGTCAAAAACAATTAAAGACGAAATATCTATTGTAAATGTTGTATATCCACATTTATGAATAGTAGCTTCCTTTTCATTAATATAAACAGACGCTTCATGTGCTGCACCTTCAAATGTAATAAGAATAGTTTTCCCCATATATTCTTTGCCTAACGTAAACTCATTACGATAACAACACACTTTTTCGCAATCTTGTGGTACTGCATAATTATAAGGTAATACAGCATTAGTATGTGGAAGTCTTACTATCTCCATATCACTATCATCATAATTATACTGTATCATATCGCTGTCAAATTCTTTTGAAAATCTCCAGCCATTATTCATGTATATTCGCATTACTTAATTTCCTGCCACTCAAAACATGGACAAATATATCCATATCAAGAAATTGGAAGTTTTACAAACATTCCTTACTGTTTCATCGTGTATGCTTTCGTAATCATAAATGACATACTACTTACAAGTTCTTGTA
>URYE01000060.1 GCA_900551945.1 uncultured Eubacterium sp.
AATATTGCCATGCTCGTTTTAGAGCCGATGATTTAATTAAATCTCAAAAGCCAGAGCTCGATGTTGACGGAATGACACCTGAACAAATGAATGAAGTTATTGCCAGTGGAGAAATTACATGCCCAACATGTGGTAAGAGTACATTTACTCCAATTCGTCAATTCCAAATGATGTTTAAAACATTTATCGGTGTAACCGAAGAAAAAACATCAACGGTTTATCTTAGACCAGAAACAGCTCAAGGTTTATTTGTCAACTTTAAAAATGTAATGCGCACTACTAGAAGTAAATTGCCTATAGGTATTTGTGATATAGGTAAGGCTTTTAGAAACGAAATTACTCCAGGAAATTTCACTTATAGAATGCGTGAATTTGAACAGATGGAAATTGAATTTTTCTTTAAACCTGGTGAAGATGAAAAATGGTTTGAATACTATAAAAACGACTGTATGAATTTCGTCAAATCATTAGGAATCAAAGAAGAGAATTTACGTTACCGCGATCATGAAAAAGAAGAATTAGCTTTCTATTCTAAAGCAACAACAGATATTGAATATGCTTTCCCTTGGGGCTGGGGCGAGCTTATGGGTATTGCTTCTCGTACCAATTATGATTTATCACGTCACCAAGAAGCATCACAACAAGATTTAACATATCTCGATCCAGAAACTAATGAAAGATATCTTCCACATGTTGTAGAACCTTCATTTGGTGTTGATCGTTTAATTCTTGTTATGCTTACAGATGCTTATGATGAAGAACAACTCGATAAAGACACTCGTATTGTTATGCATTTAGCACCAAGAATTGCTCCTTATTCATTAGCTGTTTTGCCTTTATCAAAGCAATTGAATGATGAAGCGTATAAAGTATATTTAGATTTACTTAAAAAGTATGATGCAACCTATGATTTGACAGGTTCAATTGGTAAGAGATATCGTCGTCAAGATGCAATCGGCACACCATTATGCATAACTTTTGATTTTGATTCTTTGGAAGATAAAATGGTTACTGTCCGTGATCGTGATACAATGGAACAAACAAGAATTTCAATTTCTGAACTTCATGAATATTTAGAGAAAAAATTAGGTTTTTAAAATGGCGAAATATGACTTTGAAGCATTAAAGGCAAAAGTCGATATTGTTAAGGTTATAAGTCATTATATTGATGTTACAAAAAAGGGCAACGGCTACGCTGCCCTTTGTCCTTTTCATAACGATTCTAATCCTTCGCTATCCATTTCACCAAGCAAGCAAATTTTTAATTGTTTTGTTTGTCATACTGGAGGTGATGCTTTTTCGTTTGTTTCCAAATATAAAAAAATACCATATTTAAATGCTGTAAAGGAAGCCTGCGATATCTGTGGTGTACCAACAGATATTAAAATTGGCGATAATTTTTCTTCCGATAGCAAAAATACTCCAATTTATAATGCGCTAGAAGATTTGGCTAAATACTATGAAGTATATTTAACATCAGCTAATGCAATAGATGGAAAAAGATATATTCAAGAAAGACATTTACCAGAAGATATTGTTAAAAAATTTCGTATTGGTTTTGCTCCTATAGATCCTGAATTATCAATTAAAATGATGCGTGAAAAGAAGAATCATTCTATAGAAACATTACAAAAAAGTGGGGTTTTATTAGGCGGTGGTCAATTTAAGGATCGCTTTTTTGGAAGAATTATTTTTCCTATTACAAATAGTTATGGAAAAGTTGTTGGATTTTCTGGACGAAGAATTAAAAAAAACGATGAGAGCAAATATGTTAATTCTCCCGAATCTGCAGTTTTTCATAAGGGAAATTTGCTATATAATTACTACGAAAGTAAAGAGTTAGCACAAAAATTAAATAAAATCTATGTTGTAGAAGGATTTATGGATGTTATAGCTTTAACTAGATGCAATCTTCCAGCTGTTGGAACTATGGGTACAGCTTTGACTGAAAATCAAATCAATCTTTTGAATAATTTAAAGGTCAATATTTGCTTAAGCTTAGACTCTGATAATCCTGGGCAACAAGCAATGATTAAAATCAGCAGTGAACTTGCCAAAAGAAAAATTAAACATCAGATTGTCGGAGTATTAAAAGATGGAAAAGATCCTGATGAAATTTTAAATACCTTAGGTGAAAATACTTTGATTGAAAAAATGAATAATCTAGAAGAACCAGTTATTCATTTTGCTAAATTCTATAAAGATAATAATCTTTTAGATACTTATGATCAAAAATTAAGTTTTGTTCAAACATTTGAACAACATTTGCTGAATATTGACCAAATGATATTGCCAAGTATTTTAAAAGATTTATCTCCTTTATTAGAACTTAAAGAAGAAGCTGTTTTAGAATATTTAAAGGAAAATAAAGAAACAATTTCAGAAGATAACTTTGTTCCAGAATACGATAATGCCGTATATACCGAGGCTGACTATATTCCCCCTGATGAAAACTATTTGCCATCAGAAGAAGAGTATTATCCTGAAATACCAAAATATTCTCCTAAAAATAATACGAATAAAAGTACATATTCCAATTATAAATCAAAAAATTTGAATTGTGCGGATGTCATATATAGTATCCTTACAAAATATGATACAAGAAAAAGTATTATTAAGAATAATATTTTACATCAATTATTAATTATCTTACATCTGCCTTTTCCTTAGGAACTATTGTAAGATTGCGGTTCTTAGATAAGTCACTAAGGTCTAACTCTTCATTATTTTCAAATCTTACAATTGGTCGAAGTAAGTTTTTTGTATTTTTTGTAACAATAGCTTCTCTGTCATCAGACAAATGTACACAAAGTCCTCTCGGATATATAGGAACTGCGCTCATAAATGCAACAACAACCTCATGGTTAAACATTCTGTCGCAGCCACCCATTAAGTACTCTGCTGCTTCATATCTTGCATATGATGCCTTATAAGGTCTTTTTGAAGTAAGTGCGTCAAACACATCAGCAACGTGTATTATCTTCGCATATATATGTATCTGATTACCCTTGTAGTGTTTTGGATAACCTGTGCCATCTTCATTTTCATGGTGAGTAAGTATTGCAGCTTTTACCTTCGCTGGTATATCCATACGGTCTTTAACTACTTCATATCCATATTCACTATGCTTTTGAACTTGTTCATATTCTTCTTTTGTAAGCCTGTCAGGTTTGTTAATAATCTCAGGTGGAACTAATGTCTTACCTATATCATGTAGTATAGCTGCCATACAAAGCTCTTCAAGTGCATCTCTATTAAGTCCCATCTTCATTCCTACAAGAGAAGATACTACAGCTACATTAACAGAGTGTTGGTATGTATAATTGTCATATGACTTCAAATCCATCATATCAAGGCTTATAACTGAACTAGACAAAATCTGGTCAATAATCTTTTTAGCAACACCGAGTGTTTTGTCGATATCGTTATGTTTAAGTGCCTCAACACCCTCATTACGAAGTTCGACAGATATCACGTCATCAATCTCTATATCTTTTGACCATTCATCTTTTATATATATACCCGGCATTCCACGTCTTATCAGGCTATTCAAGTATTCCTGTGTTAAAATGCTATTCACGCCTAATAGTACTCTTTCATTGCTATCAAAAACTGGCTTAGCAATAATCATTCCTACTTCAGCTTCGTCTATTTGTATATATCTCATTTATCCTCCATTTTACAGTCAACTACCTACTACCCAAAACAACTTATACTTATCTAAGTGTTTAAATGTAGTAAGAATTACGCTCTATTTTATAAAGAGTTACAAAACTCTATCATTTTATTTTTTACTGCAAAATTGTTATTCTAACTTTGACTTTAGAATAACATGCTACTAATCAATTATATATATTTTAAAAACATTCTGTCAATATCTTTAATAAAATTTTGAGTTTCTACATTTTGCATTACAATAAAATTTTGTAACATATCAATAGTATATAAACAGTAATACACTATTAAAAGAACAATCTGATATATTTACTCAATAAAAATATAACTTATTGTACTTTTAATAGCTTTTGTATTTATGTATTATTTATATTTTCAAAATCTTAAAATTTCAAAATACAGAAACTCAAATTTTAATAAAATATTATCTTTCCACATGGAGTAAATGATGTGCCTTTTCTGACAATGGCTCACCTAAATAATCGTTATAACACTTAATTATTTCAGGATTTTCATGTGAATATCTTATGTTGTTATGCTTATCAAGTCCATAAAGCACCTTTGCTCTATCTTCAACATAACAATTTTCTTCATGTATTGGCTGACCGCCACCATTAATACAACCGCCCGGACAAGCCATTATTTCAACAAAATCATAAGATACACTACCTTCTCTAATTGCCTCAACAAGTCTTCTTGTGTTAGAAAGACCACTTGCAACAGCAACATTTACTTGTGTTCCTGCAAGGTCAAATGTCGCTTCTTTCCAACCGTCCATACCTCGCACCTGTTTAAATGCGTCAGGGTCAGGATTTTCTTTTGTTACAAGATAATATGCGCTTCTAAGTGCGGCTTCCATAACACCACCTGTAACACCAAATATTACTCCTGCACCTGTTCCAGCACCTAACGGAGAGTCAAATTCTTCTTCTTCAAGACTTTCTGGCTTTATATAATATGCTCTAAAAAGTCTTTGAAGTTCTCTTGTTGTGAGTACAACATCAACATCTTTTCCACCGTCCCAAGTCATTTCATTTTTCTTAGCAACACAAGGCATAATTGAGATACAGAATATCTTATCTGGGTGAACTCCTAATAAATCAGCATAGTATGACTTTGTAATTGCACCGAACATCTGCTGTGGTGACTTTGCTGTTGACAACTGTGCTTCCATATCTGGATATTGACTTCTTACAAATCTTACCCAACCAGGACAGCAAGAAGTAAACATTGGCTTTCCCGTCTTTTTAATCTCTGGTATTCTCTTAAGAAGCTCACTTCCTTCTTCCATAATTGTTAAATCTGCTGAAAATACTGTATCAAATACATAATCAAATCCTATCTTTTTAAGACCACCTACAAGTCTTTTAGCTGTTGCAAATTCCTTTGAAAGTCCGAAGTTTTCGCCCCAAGCTGTTCTTACAGCAGGTGCAACTTGAATAACTGTGATTATATCTTCATTTTCAAGTGCGTCAAGTGCAATTCCTACGTCATCTCTTTCTCTTAATGCTCCAACAGGACAATTTGTAATACACTGACCACACAAAGCACAGTCTGACTTTGAAAGCTGTTTTCCATTAGATACATTTATTGTAGTTCTTGCACCAGTGTTTACAACGTCCCAAACGTGCATTTTTTGAACCTTGTCACACACTTGTACACATCGCATACATTTTATACACTTTTCACTTTCTCTTATAAGAGGAAATGTCTTTTCAAATTCGTACTTTTCTGGCTGTATGTCGTAAGGCATATCAGATATATTAAGGTCATTGGCAAGTGTCTGTAATGTACAATTGCCACCTCTTACACATGAAGCACATCTATAATCATGTTGTGATAAGATAAGCTTAACATTAGTCTTTCTTGTTGTTCTTGCCTTACGACTGTTAGTATGAACTGCCATTCCTTCTTTAACAGTGTTGTTACAAGCAATAACACATCTATCTTCACCTTCTACTTCAACTACGCATACACGACACGCACCGATTTCATTAATTTCTTTTAGGAAACAAAGTGTTGGTATTTCAAAGCCTGCCACTTTAGCCGCTTCAAGAATAGTAGTTCCCTCTTCAACTTGTATCTGCTTTCCATTAATTGTTACATTTACCATTTTTCCACTCTGCCTCCTCTGAATACACCAAAACCATAATGGTCACATCTTAAACATCTTGAAGCTTCTTGACAACCTTCTTCACAAGTCATACCAAGTTCTACTGGCTCAAAGTCCTTCTTTCGCTCGTTTGCATTTCTTTCAAGAAGCTCAACTCGTCCACATGGAACTTTATCTTCAAAATCCGCCTTTGGAATTTCAACATCACAAGTTATCTCATGGTTGTATCCAAGATATTCGTCAATATTAGCTGCTGCCACCTTACCTGCCGCAATAGCTCTTATTACTGTAGCTGGGCCTGTTACACAGTCACCACCTGCAAATATTCCCTTAAAGTCCTTAATCTCGCTTGAGTCAAGTGCTTCAATTACACCATGTGTAATCTTAACACCAAATTCTTCAAATGCTCTTGACTCGATACCTTGTCCTACGGCAACTATAATCATGTCACATTCAATAAGCTTTTCATCAGTGTTAGCATTGATAGGAGCTGGTCTTCCTCGCTTAACTTTACTTATCATCTGTGGCTGAACCCATAAGCCCTTAACATTGTTATTTTCATCCATTTCAATTCTCTTTGGCGACATAAGTTCAACTACACTACAGCCTTCTGCTTCTGCACCTTCTATTTCACCACGCAAAGCTGTCATATCTGCCTTACGTCTTCTGTATACAATATCCACACTTGCAGCACCAAGTCGCATTGAAGACCTAGCAACGTCCATAGCAACATTTCCACCACCGACTACTACTACCTTTTTACCTGTGTAATCTGGCATTTCATCGTCACCGATAGCACGAAGCATTTCAACCGCAGAGATTACACCGTTAGCAATATCTTCATTTTCAAGACCAATCTTTTTATCAGTATGCGCACCTATAGAAATATAAAGTGCGTCATAGCTTTCTTTAAGCTCTTTTAATGAAATATCAGTACCTACACTAATATTTGTCTTAACCTCAACACCTGCTGAAAGAATAGCATCAATATCTCTATCAAGTGTCTTTCTTTCAAGACGATAGTTAGGAATACCATATCTTAACATACCGCCAAGCTTCTTTCTTTGTTCAAATACAGTAACTTTGTGTCCCATAAGTGAAAGATAATAAGCCGCACTAAGTCCACCTGGCCCACCACCAATTATTGCAACTGTCTTATCTGTTGACTTCGCACATTCAGGAATTGGAACTACTCCTGAATTATCAACTGCCATACGTTTAAGACCTCTTATATTAACTGGGTCATCTATCATAGTTCGCTTACATCTGTTTTCACATGGGTGTTCACAGATAAATGCACATACAGCAGGCATAGGGTTGTCTTTTCTTATAAGTCTTACAGCATCTGCATATCTTTTTTCCTTTACAAGCGCTATGTAGCCAGGAATATCAACTCCAGCAGGACAAAGATTAACACATGGAACTGGCTGATTACTGTTACATGTACATCTATTGTCATTAATATGTGAAATGAAATCATCCATACAACCATCAAGACACTTAAGCACCATTCTAGCTGCTTCATACCCTACTGCACAGTCAGCAGAAGCATATATTCCTTCCGCTGTTGTTCTTATAACTTCAATAATTTCAAGTGTAGCTTCACCATTAAGCACTTTATCAAACATCTGTGATATTTGATTTAATCCTATTCTACAAGGCACGCACTTACCACATGACTGCGCAAGGCACATTTTAACAAATGAACCTGTTAAATCTACAGGACAAAGTCCCGGAGGACTTGCCGCAATTCTTCTTTCCAAATCCTTATAAAGTGCTTCCATTGTAAGCTGTTTTTTATCTTCTGTTACAATCGTTAATCTGCTCACGATAAAACCCTCCTATTTTATTAGTATAAGCATTAAAAATCACCTTTTATTATTGACAAATAGCAATTTTATAATTTTAAAAACCTTATTATTTAATACATACAAACTAACCACTACTTTTTAAAATACACACATATATAATACTTATATTACAAAATGTATAAATTCCACATAATCATCATTTATTACCACACATAATTATGAAAACTCTGACAAATTCCTCTAGTTATTACAACAATCTATAAAGTCTTGTGCAATTACAGCCTTTGATTTGTTATTCTTGTAAATAAAAATTTACACATAGATAGTACATTATAACCTACCTATTGTGGAATAAGTATTATTAAATATTAATTAAATTCATTCTATCATATTAAGAAAAAACTGGCAATTTAGTTATTATTTAGACAAACTCTGACTATTTTTTAACTAAAAAATTAAAATACAAACGACAAAAAAGCCGTCACTCCATGATTACTCATAAAGCAACAGCTTAAACCCAGTGCAGTCGGCGGGACTTGAACCCGCACGAGCGCAATGCTCACTAGATCCTTAGTCTAGCGCGTATGCCAATTCCGCCACGACTGCGTATGTACTATTAAATTGTACACCGTTGTACACTCACAACGCCTAATCATACTATCATATCCACACCCCTTTGTCAATACCTTTTCCCAACAAAATTTTCACCACCACACTCACCTAATATATATTTCCCACTCCATTAAACTCTTATAATTATATTTTTATAATTTTACACAAACACTAACTACTCCCACATAAAGTCAATATTTTGACCTTGATAACCTACACAACATAAAAAGTGCAAATTTCTAATTTGTTAATTAAGCATAAAAACTCTCAGACAAGCTATTCACAAACCCATTAAAAAAACAAGTATACATTTTCAACAAGCCTCTAAAAAGGACTTTAGAGACTATCCTAAAATTTTTCACACTTACCCACACTCTAAAAACTCACACTTTTTTACTGCGAAAACCTACCGTAGAATACAAGTATCCCCACACATTTATTTACCATTAACAATATTATAATATGCTTTAGCCGTAATCGCATACACAATAGCATATATCACAAAGAATATAACCACCGTAACTACAGTAGACATTATAAACAATGTCGAATTATTTCCAAGTGACAACACTGACATTAACATTTTAACAATTCTAAATGAAACTGCCACATGAATTATCGCTACTAAAATTGGTATAAAAAACACCATAAGTATCTGACTTTTAATCGTCTTTTTAACTTCTTCGTGACTCATACCCACCTTCATCATAATTTCAAAACGAGAACGGTCTTCGTAACCTTCCGAAATTTGTTTATAATATATAATAAGAACTGTAGCCATTAAAAATAATATTCCAACAAAACAGCCTAAAAATAACAATCCACCATACATTTGAGATAATACATCTGCCATATCATATCTGTTATTACAACTAATATAATACAAAGTTTCGCCATTATACATTCCGTCATCTTTTGTGATATCATTAGACAGTGCCTTGCTGTCTTCTTCTGATAAATCAGTGTCAAAATAAATATTGTAAGTAAGTTTATTATAATATTTATCTTCTTCTGTATTATATACAAATTTTCTAATATTGTTTACTTCATTCATATCTTTAACAATGACAACGTAACATTTAATCACACCTGACAGTCCGTCTTGAATTACACCGTCTGATGGTATTTTCTTATCAATTTTATAAGTAAGCTTACCCTCGTCAGTCTTTATACTAAATGTTCCATCGTCATTTATATTTTCATTTGTAGCAAATATTATGCTATCACTATTTTCAATAGAATAATTAGAACCTGTGATACTATTAAAATCACTAACTGTCATAAGGTTACAAACTTGTTCATTTTCAGAATTAGACGAAAGTATTCCCTTACCACCATTTGTTAAAAATTCATTATTTTCATTTAACGACCCATTAAAAAAAATATCCATATAGCTAAATTTATTTTTAACATTAGCATTATGATTTTTAACGTATTGGTCAATCCTTTCTTCAATAACATTAACTGCACTATCGTCATTGAAACTTGCCAATATATTCTGTTCTTTAGGATATGAACTATCAAGCGAGTCCTGCATACCTGCATATAAAGAAACCGTTGTCGCCACAGCAATAAGCACTACAGTAGATAGTACACATATATTTGCAAGACCTACTGCATTTTGCTTCATTCTATACAACATACCAGATACACTTGTAAAATGTCCTGTCTTATAATAAAATTTCTTATTCTTCTTTAACAGCTTAATAAATGCGATACTACCTGCTGTAAATAAAAGATATGTTCCAATTACTACAAACAATACCGCCACAAAAAAGAAATTTATAGCTTTCATTACTGACTCAATTGTAAGAGCAAAATAATATCCACCACCAACGAGGGCAAGCCCTAATATTGCCATTATAAGCTTTGTCTTTGGTTCTTTTTCTCCAATCTCACCACCATGAAGAAGTTCTATCGTCTTTGTTCTATACACTTTTATAATATTATATAAAAATGTTGCTATAAATACACCTAAAAAGAATAACACCGTTTGTATTATCGAATTTATAGGAACTGCAAAGGCTGGTATACTATCTGATTTAATAAGCTTCATAAGCACAAGAAACATAAGCTTACCAAATACAATACCAAGTATTATACCCGTTGCTAAAGATATAATTGCAACAAATACATTTTCACAGAACATAACTATTGATATATGCCTTTTTTCCATACCAAGAATATTGTACAAGCCTATTTCCTTTTTTCTTCGCTTCATAAGAAAACTGTTAGTATAGAATAAAAAGATTGCTGAAAATATATATGATACCGCCAATGCTATGTTTAAAAGACTTATAATATTTTCTCCGTCTTCCATTTTAGCTACACTGTCACTATTTACAAGTGAATTTACCATAAAAAACATCATAACAGTAAGCACAGAAGTTATAATGTATGGAATGTAGAGCTTACCATTTTTCTTAATATTTGATAACGCCATTTTAGGATAAATCATTGTTATCACCTCCAGTTACAAGCGCAGTAAGTGCATCTGAAATCTTTGTATACATAACTTCATCAGTCATAGAAGCCTTATATATCTGATGAAATACAACACCATCTTTAATAAATAACACTCGCTTTGCCTTACTTGCCGCCTTTGTGCTGTGAGTTACCATAAGTATTGTCTGACCTTCGTTATTAATCTCATTGAAAAGATTAAGAAGCTGTTCTGATGACTTAGAGTCAAGCGCACCTGTCGGCTCATCGGCAAGTATTATCTGTGGCTGTGTAATTAATGCTCTTGCAACTGCTGCCCTTTGTTTTTGACCACCCGACACTTCATACGGATACTTGTCAAGTAGCTGTGTTATCCCAAGCTTTTGCGCAAGCGGAGCAAGTCGACTCTCCATTTCATTGTATTTCTTACCCGCAAGCACAAGTGGCAAGAATATATTATCTTTTAGTGAAAATGTATCCAAAAGATTAAAGTCCTGAAACACAAATCCAAGATTGTCACGCCTAAATGCTGACAACTCCTTGTCCTTGATTTCAACTGTATTTTTGCCATTCAAAAGAATTTCGCCATTAGTTGGCTTATCAAGAGAAGCTAATATATTAAGAAATGTAGTCTTTCCAGAACCAGACTCACCCATGATTGCAACATATTCTCCCTTCTCCACACTAAAATTAACATCAGTCAACGCCTGCACTTGATTAGTGCCAAATTGCGTTGTATATACCTTTTTTAGATTTTTAACTTCCAATAATGCCATTTTTACCATTCCTTTCTTACATTAAAATGTAAACTAAAATAAATACACTCTGTAAATTTCTTTTAGTTTAGTAACCCTTGCTACAATCAGAGTATATAAAAAAATGAAATGTATAGCCATTGATATAGCTTACATTTCATTTTTATTTCTTACATTTTTGTAAGGTAGGTATTAAATTTTAATCTTTATTATAATGCACTCTCTTTCTTCGGCACAAAAAAATGGCTCATATCTGTCTTTTCTAATCTAAGCAAATACTCCTTTTTATCTATCCCACCAGCATACCCTGTCAAACTTCCGTTAGTGCCAACTACCCTATGACATGGTATAATAATAGAAATAGAATTGTGTCCCACTGCACCTCCAACGGCTTGTGCTGACATTTTCACATATCCTTTTTCACGCTCAAGCTTTCTTGATATTTCTCCATATGTAATCGTATGCCCATACGGTATTGTAAGCAAAATACCCCATACTGCTTTACGAAAATCTGAACCTATCATATGAATTGGTGGTACAAAATTCGGCTCTTTTTCAGTAAAATAAATATCTAGCCATCTTTTTGCTTCTTTTAATATATCATTTTCTTGATTGACACTTTCACCCTTTAAACTATCTGCATAGTATTTTTGATTTTCAAACCAAAGACCAATTAATCCAATATCATCTGCTGCCATTATAATTTCTCCAATTGGTGATTGATAATGTGTTATGTATATCATTCTTCTACCTCAAACTTCAAAAAATTCATTAGAGTCTTTTGGTGCTTGCTCTCTGTCGATATTAGTATATGAACGAATTTCTGAACAAACTGTTATTTTATAACTTTCAAATAATTTTTCACGCCCTTCTTTTTGACTCATTCTATGTTCAACTACATTTCTCCAACGCTCCACAGCCGCTTCGTTTGTCCAGACATTCATGGATAATAATTTACCTTCTTCATTAATACTAGAAAATCGTTCCGCCCTAATAAATCCTTCAAATCCTTTTAACATAGGTTTAAGCATACCTGCCAAATCTAAATATTTTTTCATTCCTTCTTTTGTTGGTTTTACTTCAAATAATACAATAATATTTGCCATCTTAGTGTTCCTCCTTAGTTTATACAATCCTTTAGAGTATACTTCTATATTTTTATTGCTCTATCAAAATATAATTATATCGCATTTTTCACTAAAAAATTATCATATTATTTCCAAATATTATAATAATATCACTAATTCTATAAACTTACTTTTTATAATCACTTTTTTGAATACTTCTATACTGCTTAGGAGAATACCCTGTCTTTTCTTTAAAACACTTTCCAAAATAGCTACTCTGATGAAACCCAACTGCATTCGCTATTACTTCAATCGTTTCTTCAGAATTTATTAAAAGATTTGCCCCCTTTGACAATCTATACTCCATCAGATATTGATAAGGTGTATTTTGCATACTTTGACGAAAACAACGCAAACACTCTGTCTTACTTACATTTGCACTTTTTGCAATATCCTCTAGTGAAATATCTTCTGAAAAGTGCTTATCAATATAAATCAAAAAAATTTTCATACGCTTCTGTGTAAAGCTCTCCGTTTCCCTAAGCGAAATAGAAATATGAGTTTGAATTTCAAGCCACAACTGAGTAAGCAAAACTAACACTTGATAAAGATACATTTCTGTTTTATTCTTTTCTAGTAGCACTAATTCCTGTAAAATATTAAGACTTTGCCTGTACTCTATCTTTTCTGATTTAAGCGTAAAAGTTTGTAAACTTGAATTTTCTGTAATCTGCTGAACTATTTTTTTAGTCGGACTATCCTCGTAAAAAAATAAAAACTTCTCTGGAAATATAAAGCTATAATAATGAACTTTCCCCAACTGTACAACTTGATGAACAACATTTTTATTAATAAATATACAATCCCCTTCTGATAAATGCACAGTATCATTCAAGGTCTTAACCTCTATATTCCCCTGTTCTAAATATATAAACTGCAAATCCTCATGCCAGTGTGCAACTTTAAAACCAGCATTTCTTGGATAACTATGTCCATTTATAATTTCCAACACCAGATATGGAAAGTTAGAATTGCTACGCAAATTAACAAAATTAATATAATTTTCTTCATTTGATAATTCCATAGAATACTCCTTTGGTGATAATTTGATATTTTTTGGTTATTTTATAAAACTATATAGCTTAATATAGTGATATAATCATATTGCTAAAATAATTTACTGTCAAGTAGTTAAATTAGTCGTTAAACAAAAGGAGGATAAAATGAAATCAGAACTTCAAATTTTTCTATCTTATTTTAAACCACATAAAGGTCTGTTTATTCTTGACATGATTTGTGCTTTTGCCATTGCATTAATTGACCTTTCTTTTCCTGCAATCTCAAGATGGTGTATGTATACATTACTTCCAGAAAATAAATGGAATAGTTTTTGGCTTGTAATGGGTGCTGTGTTTATTGCTTACATTTTACGCTCAGTTTTTACATATATTATATGGTACTGGGGACATAATTTTGGTATTTTAGTTGAAACCGATATTCGTCACGATTTATTTTGTCACATTCAAGAACTGGGCTTTGACTATTTTGACAACAATCGTGTAGGAACACTTATGAGCCGATTAACAGCAGATTTATTCGACATTACAGAACTTGCACATCATGGACCAGAAGATATATTTATTTCTTTTGTGACAATTATTGGTGCTTTAATTATCATGTTTTCAATACAATGGAAACTAGCAATTATTATAACAATTATGATACCTTTATTCCTTATTATAGTACTAAACTGTCGCAAAGCCATGAGAGATGCTTCACGTCAAGTAAAAAAGACAACTGCATCAATAAACGCCGATTTTGAAACAGAACTTTCTGGCATGAAAACTACTAAAGCTTTTACAAATGAAAAACAATCCTTGTTAAAATTTAATCACGCAAACAGTAATTTTAAAAATGCCAAATATCAATATCACAAAGCTATGGGAAGTTTTAACTCTATAATGGAATTTTTCTTATGTATACTTTCAGTTATTGTAATTGCTGTTGGTGGTGCGCTTATAATGTCTGGTCAATTAACTACAATCGACCTTATTGCTTTCAACTTATATATAACAACTTTTGTTAATCCAATTCGCAGACTTGCCGTAACTTCAGAATTAATTGCAAATGGAACTGCTGGTTTACACCGTTTTGTAGAACTTATGAGAACTCAACCTACACTTACTGATATACCTAATGCCTTAGAATTAAATAACGTAACTGGTAAAATTGATATTAATCATGTCGGATTTTCTTATCAAGAAACCCACCCTATTCTTAAAGATGTTTCATTACATATAAAGTCTGGTGAAACTATCGCATTTGTTGGAGCTTCGGGTGGTGGAAAAACAACATTAAGTCAACTAATACCTAGATTTTATGATGTGACATCAGGTGCAATTTTAATTGATGGACAAGATATACGCAACGTAACTCAAAAATCTTTGCGAGAAAATATTGGTATTGTTCAACAAGATGTATTCCTTTTTTCAGATAGCATAGCAGAAAATATTAGATATGGTAGATTAGACGCTTCTATGGATGAGATTATTCAAGCTTCAAAACTAGCAGAAATTTATGACGATATCTGTGCAATGCCAGATGGTTTTGACACAAATGTGGGTGAACGTGGCACACGCCTATCTGGTGGTCAAAAGCAGAGAATTTCAATTGCTCGTATTTTCTTAAAAAATCCTGCTATTCTTATCTTAGATGAAGCTACATCAGCATTAGACAGTGTAACAGAAGCCAAAATTCAAAAAACTTTTGAAAAATTGTCAAAAGGGCGCACAACAATCATAATTGCACACCGCTTATCAACAGTCAAAAATGCTGATAGAATTTCCGTAATCGACAACGGTACTATAATTGAACTAGGCTCACACGATGAACTTATGAGAAAAAATGGTTCTTATGCTAATCTCATTCATTCACAAGAATTAAAAGATTAACCATAAAACAATTTAAAATTTCTTATTAAGGCAACATAAAATTATTGCATTTTACAAACTCTCCACTCAAATTCGTGTATTTTGCATTTCAATAAACTTTTATTACAATATCTGTGACATATAAACAAATACTGTTTTCTGTCGCATTAACGAAAATTTATACAAAAAATAAAACTATTTGCTAATTAAACATCTATGATTTTGTATAAAATTTCTTATTGCGACAGCCCAAAATATCATGCCAATCGTCAAATTATTGTGCAAACACAAACTTTAAACTAATTCTATTTAATAGCTTTAAAATGTCAATCTCATCTGATGCCACACAACATTTCCATGCACAGACTTATCCGATATCCCTTCATCTATAAATCCAAATTTTGAATAATATCCAACCAATTTTTGCTTGCAAGTTAAAACAACGCCTTTTCTTTTTTGCTTTTTAGCTGTATCAATTACACATTCAATTAATTGTCCTGCATAACCTTGCTTTCTATAATTTGGAATAGTATTAACTCCAAAAATCATTTGCCATTCTCCATTTTCATCGTGCATATCAGCTTGTTCATACATTTTATCTGTTAAATCTTTCTCATTTGTTACAAAACCATCAACAAATGCAATAAGTTTATCTTCATCAAACATTAACCAAAAATGGTTTCCATAATACTTAATTCTTTCTGCAAATTCTTCTTTTGTTGCCGCTTCTGCAACTGGAAAACATTCTGCTTCTACTCTTGTAATTTCTTCAATGTCATTCATTGTTGCATTTCTTATATTCATATTTTCCTCCAAAATTCATATAATAATTTTATTCATGCTGTACGCAAGTCTGTGTCATATCCACAATAACTCTAGCTCCTCCCTTATAACTTGCGTCAAAACTTATGGTAAATCCCAACTTATCTGCCGCCTTTTTGCAAAGATAAAGCCCTATCCCTGATGAATTTTTATCCATTCTGCCATTATAACCTGTAAAGCCTCGTTCCATTATTCTTGGAATATCTTCTATATTAATTCCAATCCCAGTATCTTCAATAAATAACTTGCTATCATTTACATAAATAGTCACACTTCCACCATCATTGTTATACTTTATAGCATTAGATAGCAACTGCTCAATAATAAAACCTAACCACTTAGGGTCTGTACACACCTGCGCATTAATATCCTTAATATGAAGCGAAATGTGTCTACCTATAAACTGTGGTGCAAATTTCTTAACTGCCTTTTTTACAACACCTTCAACTTCACAATTCTTAAATTCATAATCCGATGAAATATCCTCAAGCCTAAGATAATTCATAACTGCATCAGCATAAAATTCAATCTTAAACATTTCACGATTAATCGCTGATATTTTCTGGATATCGTCAGCATTTTCACAATCCTGCATTGATTGTATTATTAATTTGACTGCTGAAATCGGCGTTTTTATCTGATGAGCCCAACAAGCATAATAATCCTTTAAATTTTTATCAAACTCCTTATCTTTATCGTAAAGCTTATGCTTTTGTAACAGCAAATGCTCTAATAACCTACAATATAATTGCTCTAATTCATTACTTACTTTCGGTAAGCTCAACCCTTGTATATCTTCTATTTTAAGCTGTGCTTCAAGTATTCTATATTTCTGAACAAATATATAAAAATCATATATCAAATACAAAATATAACACACCCCATACAATTCAATACCAAATACAATCGGCTCTAAAGGCACATTATAAAGCCAAAACACAATAAAAAATACTATGCACAAGCTCAAAAGCTGTATAATAGTACTTGCTTTATTCTTCATATACATAAGAAATAATTTCATAAATACAATCCTTTCGTCTATTATTGGCGAAATCTTGTTACATTTAAGTTATCAATAATTAACTATTATGTAGCTGTCTTTTCAATCTAATACCATTAAGTCACTTATTTGTTTCCAAATGTCTTTATCATTTCCATCACACACCTAAAGGAGTGGGCTTTTCACACATTTTTGTAACTGTTTCTTTTATTTCTATTGCAAAAATAATCTATTCTTCGCTAACCAATAATATAGCCAACGCCCTTTTTTGTCTTTATATAATCAGACAGCCCCGCAAGCTCAAGCTTTTTTCTAAGTCTTGTTACATTTACAGTTAATGTATTATCGTCAATAAAATCATCACTTTCCCACAACTTCATCATAATACTGTCACGAGTCACCACTTTTCCCACATTTTCAAGAAGATACTGCAATATTTTATATTCATTTTTTGTAAGCTCCACCTTATTGTTGTTATATGTAAATGACTGGTCATTCATATTAAGAATACAGCCGTTATGTTCAATAATATTAGTGCTTTCAACAAAAGAATATGTTCTTCTTAACATTGCCTGCACCTTTGCAATAAGCACGTTAATATCAAAAGGCTTAACAATAAAGTCATCACCACCCATATTAATTGCCATAACTATATTCATATTGTCAGACATAGAAGACATAAATATTATAGGCACTTTAGACACTGTTCTAATCTGCGTACACCAATGGTATCCATTAAAAAATGGCAATCCTATATCCATAAGTACAAGATGTGGCTCAACTTCTACAAATGTCTTTAACACATCACTAAAGTCAGTAACTACAAAAGCCTCATACCCCCACTTTATAAGCTGTTCTTTCACAGTATCAGCAATTACTTTGTCGTCTTCTACTATTAATATTCTATACATAATCTTTACCTTTTAAATTTTATTTTAATTTTTTTTATTATATATTTTAATTTTCTAATTGACAAGAACACATT
>URYE01000061.1 GCA_900551945.1 uncultured Eubacterium sp.
TTATAGTTACCGCATATTTGGTAGATAATTCATATAATCCATTTCTATATTTTAGGTTTTAAGGAGGCAATATGAACGATAAATTAAAAAATGTTGTAGTTACAACAGAAACTTTTGAAAAAATGCAATATACTCTAACAGTACCGAGTTGATAAAACTATGTAAAACCTAAGTGCTGTTAGGGATTGCATTTATTTTTTTATAAAGTGTATAAAAACGTAAATTTATGGTAATTATAAAGCTGTAACATATGTTTCATTTAACTTGCTATGGCGGACTGTAAATTTGGCTAATGATATAATATATAGACAGCACAGAAAGAGGAATGATATGGATAATAAGATGTTTTGTTTTCAGTGTGAACAGACAGCAGGGTGTAGCGGTTGTACAGGTAACGCAGGAGTTTGTGGAAAGAGTGCTAATACTGCAATACTTCAAGATGAATTAACAGGTGCGTTGATATCACTTGCAAAGGCTTGTGGTAATAATGCAAAGACAGAAAATACAGATAGAATTATTATAGAAGGTCTGTTTACTACTATTACAAATGTCAATTTTAATGACGAAACATTAAAAGAAATGATTGATAAGGTGCGTAAGGAAAAGGAAAAAATCGCTCCAGGTTGTAGTGTCTGTTCTTCAAAGTGTGGAAATACAGATGAGTATGATATGAAAAATATTTGGAATGATAACGAAGATATACGTTCATTAAAGTCGCTTATACTTTTTGGAATAAGAGGTATGGCAGCATACGCATATCATGCTATGGTATTAGGATATACAGATGAAAGCGTAAATAATTTCTTTTATAAGGCACTTTCAATTATAAGTTATGATTTAGGTATGCAGGATTTACTTCCAGTTGTATTAGAAACAGGAGAAGTTAATCTTAAATGTATGGAGTTGTTAGATAAAGCTAACACAACAAGTTATGGTACACCAGTTCCAACAAAGGTAAGCTTAACAGTAGAAAAAGGTCCATTTATTGTAATTACAGGACATGACCTTAAAGACTTACAACTTCTTCTTGAACAGACAAAGGATAAGGGAATTAATATTTATACTCATGGTGAAATGCTTCCAGCACACGCTTATCCTGAACTTAAAAAGTATCCTCACCTTAAAGGAAACTTTGGAACAGCTTGGCAGAACCAGCAGAAAGAATTTGATAATATTCCTGGTGCGATACTTTATACAACAAATTGTCTTATGCCAGTAAAACAAAGTTATGCAGATAGAGTATTTACAACAGAAGTAGTATCATATCCTGAAATGGTTCACATTGGAGAAGATAAAGATTTTACACCTGTAATTGAAAAGGCTCTTGAGCTTGGTGGATACAGTGAAGATGTTAAAAACACAGGAATTAACGGTGGAGAATACGTTATGACTGGCTTTGCACATGGAACGGTGCTTGGTGTTGCAGATAAGGTTATTGAAGCTGTTAAAAATGGGGATATAAGTCATTTCTTCCTTGTCGGTGGTTGTGACGGTGCAAGGACAGGAAGAAATTATTATACAGAATTTGTTAAGCAGACACCTAAGGATAGTATAATTCTTACACTTGCCTGTGGAAAGTACAGATTTAATGATTTAGACCTCGGTACTATTGGTGGACTTCCACGAATTATGGATATGGGTCAGTGTAATGACGCATATAGTGCAATCAAGGTCGCAATAGCACTTTCAGAAGCATTTAATTGTGGTGTAAATGAGCTTCCGCTTTCAATGGTGCTTTCATGGTATGAGCAAAAAGCTGTATGTATTCTTCTTACACTTTTGCACCTCGGAATTAAAAATATATACTTAGGCCCAACACTTCCGGCATTTATTTCGCCAAATGTGTTAAATTACCTTGTGGAAAACTATAACATTTCACTTATAAGCACACCAGAAGAAGATTTAAAAAAAATTCTTGGATAATAAATTTTGAAATTGGAGGCTGGCAGACAATGATGATAACTAGAGATATGATTATTGGAGAAATTCTAGGGTTAAGACCAGATGCGTCAGAAATTCTTCTAAACAGTGGTATGCACTGTATCGGTTGTCCATCATCACAGATGGAAACGTTAGAAGATGCTTGCAAGGTACATGGAATTTCTATTGAAGAAGTACTTGAAAAGCTTAATTCATAAGATAATTGTATAATATGTGATATTGTGGTAAGAAATTCATTATAAATTTAAAATAATTATTTTGGAGATTGTAATATGAAATATCATGTTAATGAGTTGTGTATCGGCTGTGGATTATGTGTGGCTGTCTGCCCTCATGTATTTTCAATAGGTGATAATGGCACAGCCGTAGCCATAGATAGTGATGTAACAGGAGAAGTTGTAAGTACAGCACAAGAAGCTAAAGAAGGCTGTCCTGTTGGGGCAATTGAAGAACAATAAATAATAAAAACCTTATTAATATTCTTATTTTAGGCGAATAATGAGCAAAGGTCTTGTATAAGATTTTTGCTCATTATTGCGATAACTTGAAAAGCTTACAGAGTGTGTTTTTCATAGTTAGAATGTTAATAAGGTTTTTGTTTTTCTAGAAAGCCTTTAGAACATATTTTTAAAAACATTCAATAAATGCTTTAGCTACATTACTAAATACACTATGCTTTTTCCAAACAAGAGCATAGTGTGTATTTATCGGCGGTTTTAGTGGAAGAAAGCATATATTGTCAGCAAGATTAGATGGGAGTAAATCTCTTGTTGTTAAAAAGTATCCTAAGTCGTTTAACACAAAATTTTCAGGATTGCCATGAACGGTATTATATGTTGCTTTTATATCGAGCTTTTCAAGGTCGGTTTTTGCCCAATGAGCTATTTCTTGTTCTAACTCCATTAGTTGTTTTGAAAGTGAGGGTTGACTTATATGAAGGCTTTCTGCGGCTTTTGTGATGTTGCCTTCTCTAGCTACGGCTAGAAAATATTTTAAAACTCTTATATCCATAAATATTTCCTTTTTATTTAGTGAATAGCTTTTTTTATTCAAACAATAATTAGAATTATTATAAGTTATTTTATTTAAGATTGCAATTTATAAATTTATGGTTTGTTAGATAAATCAACAACGTTTAAATATCAGTATTACATTATATGAAATAAACACATAAGTGAAAGTACAATTTAATAATTTATATGCCCTTGTCAAACAAATATTAAATCGTTTTTTTATTGTGATTTATTGTTTTATATAATTTTAATATCTTTAGGTTTTAGCATATTTGGGAAGTGTGTGAAATATTCGTAAAAGCTATGGTAAATTATAACTTATAAGTATTTGTTATAATAAGATGTGATGATTATAATGTATTTGGATTTAATGTTGGGGCTTGTTTTAGTGGGATAAGTGTCAAGTTGAGTTCATAAATATTTAACGGGAGTGTGCTTTATGGATAAAGATAACAACAAGAAAAATTCAATGGATATGCTTAATGGCACTATATGGAATAAGCTTCCTAAGTTTGCATTGCCAATAGCAGCTACGGGTATTCTTGAACAGCTTTTTAATGCGTCTGATATTGCTATTGTAGGGCAGTTTACAGGAAGTAATAGTACGGTGTCTGTGGCAGCAGTTGGAGCAAATAGTCCAATTATAGGACTTATTGTTAATCTTTTTATAGGAATTGCGTTAGGAAGTAATGTTATTATTGCTAATTCGATTGGTAAAAATGATGTAAAAGCTGTTAAAAAAGCTGTTCATAGTTCGATAATAATGGCAGTTCTAGGCGGTATACTTGTGGCAATTATTGGAGAGCTTATGGTTGGTGGACTTTTAAATATGCTTAATGTTCCAGAAGATGTGCTTGATTTTGCAAAGCTTTATATAAGAATATATCTTATTGGCATGCCAGTTATTTTGCTTTATAATTTTGAAGCGGCGATTTTTAGAAGTATTGGTGATACAAAAGTGCCGTTGATTGCACTTGCATTTTCAGGTGTGTTAAATGTTATTCTTAATCTTTTTTTTGTAATAGTGCTTAAAATGACTGTAAATGGAGTTGCTTTAGCCACAGTTATTTCAAATGCTGTTAGTGCGAGTATTTTATTTGCTAAACTATTAAAAACGGATAAGATTATACATATTGAGTTAAATCAGTTAAGATTAGATAAAATAAGTGTTATAAATATACTTAAAATTGGTCTGCCAGCAGGTATACAAAGTGCAGTATTTGCAATTGCGAATATTGTTATACAAGCTTCAATTAACAGTCTTGGAACTGTAGTTATAGCCGCTTCAAGTGCCGCCTTTAACATTGAAGTGTTTGCTTATGATGTACTTAATTCATTTAGTCAAGCTTGTACAACATTTGTGGGACAAAATTATGGTGCAGGTAATTTGAAAAGATGTAGAAGAACTCTTTTTATATGTCTTATAGAAGATGCTATTGCGTCAGCTTCAACTATTATATTAGTACTTTTTGCAGGAAGATTTTTACTGTCATTATTTAATAGTGACCCACAAGTAATTGAAATAGGTTATACACGACTTATTATGATATTTACAGCTTATATTTTTAGTATGCTCTATGAACTTATGTCTGGTTATCTTAGAGGGTTTGGAATATCTTTTGTTCCGGCTATACTTACGGTAATTGGCGTATGTGTTGTAAGAATTGTGTGGATATACACAGCATTTCCAGCAAATAGAGCATTTAAAACAATTATGATGGCATATCCGATTAGCTTGTCAGTTACGGCTGTGTTGATATTTATTGCATTGATGATATATAGACCATCAAGAAGAAAAGAAAAATAATATCAATTATTCAGTTAATTAAATAATATATTTGATTTTTAGTTTGATAGTAGAGATATGGAAAATATAAGGGTAATTGATACAGGAAAGGTTTACTTTGTGAAAACCTGATTTGGGAGAGCTTGAATATAATGGGAATATATATATAATTAAAGAACTAATATGTAAATTAATCAATTAATATTATATTGTATACATATAACAAATGTGGTATATTAACCTTACTAAAAATATTAATGTAAAGGATAAAAACACATGGAAAAAGGATTGGTTCATATATATTGTGGAGATGGAAAGGGTAAAACTACTGCTGCCACTGGACTTGCTGTAAGATGTGCAGGTGCAGGAGGCAGCGTTTTGTGGTTTCAGTTCTTAAAAAGAGATACTTCAAGTGAGAGATTAAGTCTTGAAAAGCTTGACAATATTACACTTGTAAAAGGATATGATAAGATAAAGTTTACATTTGCAATGACAGAAGAAGAAAAGTCCGAAGCTACAAAGTTTTATAATGATACATTAGAAGATATAAAAGAGCTTGTAAATACAGGTGATTACGATATGTTAGTGCTTGATGAAACATTTGGCGCAATAAGTTCTGGAATATTGTCAGAAGACTTGATTATAGATTTTCTAAAAAATAAACCAGAAGGTCTTGAAGTTGTTATGACAGGCAGAGAGCCATCTGTTAATGTAATGGAATATGCAGATTATATATCTGAAATAAGAAAAATAAAACACCCTTTTGATAAAGGAATACAGTCAAGAAAAATGGTTGAGTATTAAATTGTGTTGTTGCTTGTAATAGAAGTGCAAGAGTTTTGTATAAATTATATAGTAAGAGTTTTATGAGTAAGTAACAAAGAAATTGTTGTATTTGTGTAACTGTTGTTGAACGTAATTAAAGAACGAAAAAAATATGCAGAATAAAAATATAAAAGCTAATCAATTAAAAGAAAATGTAATATATACTGATAAAGATTTACAAAAATATATTGAAGAAATCGGACATATTGATGAGAATATGTGTAATAGCGCAAGAAATAAATGGGATAATATAGGTAAGCCATTAAGGAGTCTTGGTCGCCTTGAAGAAATGGTTATTCAGCTTGCAGGAATTACAGGAAATCTTAATCCTACAGTAGATAAAAAGGCTGTCATTATATTTTGTGCAGATAATGGTGTTGTTAGTGAAGGTGTAACTCAGACAGGACAAGAAGTAACGGCAGTTGTTTCTACTAATTTTACAAAAGGCATTGCTACAATTAATTCATTTGCGAGAGTGTTAGGAGCAGATGTATTTCCTGTAGATGTTGGTATTAATAAAGATATGTCATCAGTTAAAGGAATAATTAATAGAAAAGTGTCAATGGGTACTAAAGACATTTTAAAAGGTCAGGCAATGACAAGAAGTGAATGTATACAAGCTATTATTGTAGGAATTGAGATAGTACATACACTTAAGGATAAAGGCTATAATATGTTTATAACTGGTGAAATGGGTATTGGCAATACTACAACGTCAAGTGCAATTCTTTCTGTGCTTGAAGATATTCCGGTTGAAAAAGTGACGGGTAAAGGAGCTGGACTTACAAAAAATGGAATAAATCACAAGATAGAAGTTATTAACACAGCTATTAAGGTTAATGAACCTAATAAAAATGATGTAATAGACGTTATGGCAAAGCTTGGCGGATTTGATATCTGTGCGATTGCAGGAGCATTTCTTGGGGGAGCTATATATCATGTGCCTGTAATTATTGACGGTTTTATTTCAGCCGTTTCAGCTAATTGTGCGATACATCTTTCAAAGGTGTGTAGCGATTATATGTTTGCTTCTCATGTGTCAGCAGAACCAGCGGGGCAAATGGCACTTAATGCGATAGGTAAAATTGCGTATATTAATGCTGGAATGTGTCTTGGTGAGGGAACGGGAGCTGTACTTTTGGCACAGCTTTTTGACTATGCGCTTTCAGCTTATAATGAAACAGCCGATTTTGATAAGGCTGATTTTGGGCGTTATAAGTTATTAGATTAAGGGGTTACTATGGCTAAAGGTAAATTAAGATGTGGTTATACAACAGGAACGTGTGCAGCTATAGCAGCTAAGGCAGCAGTTAAAATGCTTCTTGAAAAAAATGACGTAATACGAGAACAAATAATCACGCCCAATAAAACAAAGGTAAGTGTAGAAATATTTGATATTGACTATTCAGATACATTTGTTTCTTGTGCAGTAAAAAAAGATGCAGGTGATGACCCCGATGTTACTAATGGGATTATGATATATGCAAAGGCTGAATTTATTGATTTTGATAGTGAAAAAGAAATGCAAGATATTAAAATTGTCATTGATGGTGGAATTGGAGTAGGGCGTGTTACAAAGCTGGGACTTTCTCAAGCTATTGGAGAAGCCGCAATTAATCCAGTTCCTAAAAAAATGATATATGATGAAGTGAAAAATGTTATTGAAGAATATAATTCTAAGTATAGTCAAGCTATAAATGGTATAAAAATTACAATTTATGTTCCTAAAGGAGAAGAAATTGCAAAGAAAACATTTAATCCACGACTTGGAATAGTAGGTGGAATATCTATTTTGGGGACAAGTGGTATTGTAGAGCCTATGAGTGAAAAGGCACTTCTTGAGTCTATTGAAGTTGAAATGAAAGTTGTAAAAGCATCGGGTGTTAAAAATCTTATAATAACTCCCGGAAATTACGGGGAAGATTTTATTAAAAATACTATGAATTTTGATTTGTCTAATTCGGTAAAATGTAGTAATTTTGTGGGAGATACAATAGATTTGGCTGTTGATATGGGATTTGAAAGTATACTTCTTGTTGGTCATATGGGAAAGCTTGTAAAGTTGGCAGCAGGAATAATGAATACACATTCACATCAAGCAGATGGAAGAATGGAGATATTTACAGCCCACAGTGCGTTGTATAATGCACCCGTTGAAGTGTTAAAAAGTCTTATGGATTGTATTACTACTGATGAAGCTGTAAATATTATAAAGGATTATGATTTTTATGATGATGTAAGAAAAAGTATAATGAAAAGAATTGATTATCATATAAAACAACGAGTTAGAAATGAAGTGCTTATTGGGGCTGTGTTATTTTCTAATAAATGGGGACTTTTTGGAAAGACAGATATGGCAGATGAAATAATATGTAATATAAAGAATGAGAAAGATAACAGTAGTATATAAACACACACACCAGTAAAAGTACAATTTTATGTATTTGTATGCCATCGTCAAACAGGTGTTTTTGCCGTTGTCAAACAAATTCAAAAAATGTTCTTTTAATGGTACATTTAGTTTATATGCTACTGATATCTTTTCTGTAGGTAGTGTGGTGGAAAATGCAGTTAAAATGAGTAGTGTTAATTAAGATAAGAAAGAGGTTATGATATGGTACATTTTGTTGGTGCAGGTTCGGGTGCGGTTGATTTGATTACGGTAAGGGGTAAAAAATTAGTTGACAGTGCAGATGTTGTTATTTATGCGGGTTCGCTTGTTAATGCAGAGCTTTTAAGTGATTGTAAGAAAAATTGTGAAATATATAACAGTGCAACAATGACTTTAGAACAAGTTATTGAAGTTATAGAAAATGCTGAAAAATGTGGAAAGATTACAGTTAGGCTTCACACTGGTGATCCTTGTCTCTATGGAGCGATAAGGGAACAAATGGATATACTTGATAATAAAAATATTAATTATGATTATTGTCCGGGAGTAAGTTCATTTTGCGGAGCTGCGGCTGCTCTTAATTTGGAGTATACATTGCCTGATGTGTCTCAATCTGTTGTAATTACTCGCATGGAGGGAAGAACAAGTGTGCCTGAGCTTGAAAGTATTGAAGAATGGGCAAGACACAAGTCTACAATGGTAATATTTCTTAGTATGGGACTTTTAGAGGAGTTGGAAAAAAGGTTGATAAAGGGTGGCTATTCAAAGGATACGCCTGCTGCTATAGTGTATAAAGCAACTTGGAGTGATGAGAAAACATTCCGCTGTACTGTATCAACTATTAATAAAACAGCTAAAGAAAATGGTATTACAAAGACAGCACTTGTAATTGTGGGTGATGTGCTTAATAGTGTATATAGTCGTTCAAAGTTGTATAATCCTGAATTTAGTACAGAGTATCGTAGGGCAATAAGTGAAGAATATTAATATATAGTTAAGTAAATATTTAGGAAGGGCTGTGATTATGAATAAGTTATATATTGTAGGAATTGGACCGGGAGAGTATGAAGGGCTTACTATTAAGGCTGATAACGTGTTAAAGTCTTGTGATGTAATTGTAGGTTATACAGTTTATGCTGACCTTGTAAGAAAATATTATCCCAATAAAAAATTTATAGAAACTCCAATGAGAAAAGAAGTTGAGCGATGTCGCATGGCGTATGATCAGGCTATGGCGGGCAATAGCACCGCAATTGTTTGTAGTGGTGACGCAGGTGTGTATGGTATGGCTAGTATTATGTATGAGCTTAACAGTGAATATCCACAGGTTGAGCTTGAAGTTATTGAAGGTGTTACAGCAGTTCTTTCTGGTAGTAGTGTGTTAGGTGCGCCTATTTCACATGATTTTGCTGTTATAAGTTTAAGTGATTTGCTTACACCATGGGAAACTATTGAGCAGAGATTAGAAAGTGTTTCAAAGGCTGATTTTTGCATAGGTATTTACAATCCGTCTAGTAAAAAAAGACATGATTATCTTAGGAAAGCTTGTGAAATACTTTTAAAATATAAGTCAAAAGATACTATTTGTGGTTATGTAAAAAATATAGGTCGAGATGGCGAAAGTTATAAAATAATGACACTTAATGAGCTTATGAATGAACAAACTGATATGTTTACAACAGTATTTGTAGGCAATAGTCAGACAAGAGTTATTAATGGCAAAATGGTTACACCGAGAGGATATACATATTAAAAATAATAATTACGAAGAAAAGAGAAAGCTTTATGGATAATAAACAAATAGTATATCTTGTTGGAATAGGAATGGGAAATGTGGAAAATTATACAAAGGAAGCTATAAAAATTATATCTACATCTGATATTCTTATTAGAGCAGAAAGAATGATAAATTCAGCTAAAAAGTTGAAAAAAACAGACATTTTTGAAAATAAAAAAGTGTTTATCTCATATAAGCCTAGCGAAATAAAAGACATTTTAAGTAAAAATGAATTTATGCAAGCAACAGTGCTATTATCGGGAGATACAGGCTTTTACAGTGGTGCTAAGAAGTTGGAAAGTATACTTTTTGAATATGATGTAAGAGTAGTCGCTGGAATATCTAGTGTGGCTTATTTTTGTAGTAAGATAGGTCAGTCTTGGGATAATGCTGAGATTGTAAGTTGTCATGGTAAACAGGTCAATCTTATTTCTAGAATTTTAAGAAATGAAAAGACATTTGCACTTCTTGATGGCAAGGAAAGTCTAAACAAGCTTTGTGAAAAACTTGTATATTATAATGTAGATGTAAAGCTTTATGTTGGGATTAATTTATCATATCAAGATGAGCGCATTATAACGGGAAGCCCTAAAGAGTTAATAAATATTGATACTGAAAGTCTTGTTGTAGTGTTTATAGTTAATGAAAATAGTATTGATAGGATTTGTTATAGTATAAAAGATGAAGACTTTATAAGAGATAAAGTTCCTATGACGAAAAGGGATGTGAGAGCTTTAAGTATTTCAAAGTTAGGGCTTAAAAATAATTCTATTGTGTATGATATTGGTGCAGGGAGTGGTTCGGTATCAATTGAAACGGCTATGCAGTCACCAGATATTTTAGTATATGCTGTTGAAAAAAATGAATTGGCAGTTGAACTTATTGAAAAAAATAAGAGAAAATTTGTGACAGATAATGTTGTTGTCATTCATGGAAAAGCACCTGAAGCTATAGAAAATTTGCCAATGCCAGATTGTGTATTTATAGGTGGCAGTACTGGAAATATAAGAAGTATTATAGAAAAGGTATTTGAGAAGAATAGCAAGTGTAATGTTGTGGTTAATACTGTAACACTTGATACACTTTCGGAAATTGTAAATATATTAAAGGTGCATAAGGAATATAAGGCAGAGATTACGCAGGTGCAGGCTTCTCATTCTTTTGAAGTGGGGGATTATATGATGATGAGAGGGGATAATCCAGTGTATATTATTAATATTTGCGTGATGACATAAGAAAACTAATATGATATTTCTTGTTGATGGATAAATGCTAAGTTGTGGCATCACTGTTTTTTGACAGCATATCTAAGAATTATTAAGCATTTACCATAGACTGCAAAATATCATATCAGTTTCATTATGCTGTTTATGTTGTGGTTGGTTATACAGATTTATATTAATAACTATAAATGAGCAAATCTAAAATATTGCACAATGTTGTATATACCGCAAAGAGATATTATACTTAATTTTTAAAAATATGTTTTAAGTGCAAATAAAAAGAAAATATTTTTGTGCAAATTTGTGTGTTGTTCATTTGTAATTAATAAGTTTTTTGAGAGTTTGAGAAAATATTAGATTGGTTTTATGTTGTAAGTGTTTCTTGTTGTGATAGATTATATAAAGTGATGGAGTAATTGAAGTGAGTAATAGCAATAAGTTGGTTAAGAAGAAGTTGCCGAGGGTTATGTTTGCGGGGACTAATAGTGGGTGTGGGAAGACTTCTATTGTTTGTGGGATTTTGTGGGCTCTTAAATGTATGGGCGTGAGTTGTTCTTCTGTGAAGTGTGGACCTGATTATATTGACCCTATGTTTCACAGTCAGATATTTGGTATTCCTTCTCAAAATATTGATATGTTTTTTTGTAATAGTAAGCAAAATTTATATCTTATGTCGGAAAATGCTAAGGCTACTGATATTACTGTAATGGAAGGAGTAATGGGGTATTTTGATGGTCTTGCTATGGATAGTGTAGTTGCTAGTTCTTATGATGTTGCGTATAATACTAATACTCCTGTTGTGCTTATTGTAAATGCAAAGGGGATGGGGTTATCAGTTGTATCGGTTATTGAAGGTTTTTTAAAATTTGATACAAATGGTAATTCTTCTGATAAAACTAATTGTAAGTGTGTAAAAAATAACTGTATAAAAGGGGTTATTTTAAATAATATTTCTAGTATGACGGGTAATATGCTTTCTAAGGTTATTGAAGAAAGAACAGGAATTAAAGTATTAGGTTGTGTGCCAAATATTTCTGATTGTCATTTTGAAACTAGACATTTGGGGCTTGTGACTCCATTTGAACAAGAAGATATCAAAAAAACAATTGAAAAAATCGGACATATAATTAAAGAAAATGTTGATATTAATGCTATTATAGAGCTTGCTAACAGTGCAGTTGATGTTGAAGTCGATATGCCGAATGAATGGAAAAAATATATTGACGATGACATTTTAAAAGAGCAAAGTTGTAATAATAGTATAAGTGAATTTGATTTGCAAAATAGCAATTATGATGTGAATTTAGGTAGACAAGTTAGTGGTGAAATTGTTAATAATAAAAAAGAAAAGCATTTATTAAATGTTGCACTTGCTTGGGATAATGCGTTTTGCTTTTATTACAAGGATAATATTGAGTTATTAAAAAAGCTAGGGTGTAGGATAAATACATTTAGCCCAATTAAAGACAAAGTACTTCCAAAAGACACTGATATTATACTGCTTGGTGGAGGTTATCCAGAAGTTTATGGAGAACAACTTTCACAAAATAAAGCCATGTTAAATTCTATAAAAAATGCCATTGAAAGCGGAGTATATTGTCTTGCGGAATGTGGTGGTTTTATGTACCTTCACGAACAACTTGAATGTGAGAATGGAAAAGTTTATAATATGGTGGGTGTAATTAAGGGGAAGTCCTTTAATACAAAGCACCTTGTAAGGTTTGGATATATTTCAATTAAAGATATAAATTCTGACAACACTTTAATAAAAGGACATGAATTTCACTATTGGGATAGTACGAACAATGGAAGTTCTTTTGTTGCTGTTAAACCGTCTGGTAAGAGAAGTTGGGAGTGTATCCATGCAGCTAAGGATTACATTGTAGGTTATCCACATCTTTATTATTATTCAAATATTGAGTTTATAAGCAATTTTCTTGAAAGCTGTAGGAATAGTAAACTACATGATAAATTTATAGCTGATGAGTAAATGTTAATTAAAAATATAGAGCAAAGGTCAGGGGGTGAAAATTACTTATAAATACTTTCTTTATTGATAATGAATACAAAGTTAATAAATTTATTAGGAGAATATTATGTTTGTTGTAATATCAGGGGCTAGTGGAAGTGGTAAATCTGAATATGCTGAAAGTCAAGCTGTAGGTCTTTCAAATAAAGATAATACACAGCTTGTATATATAGCGACGATGATGGCATTTGATGAGGAGGCTAGAGCAAAGATTAAAAGACACCGCCTTATGAGAAAGGACAAGGGATTTGCAACTATTGAGTGTTTTTATGGACTTAAGGGTGTTAAGTTAAACAGTAATTGCACTGTTCTTCTTGATTGTATGTCTAATCTTGTGGCAAATGAGATGTTTAATGAAAACGGCGCAGGGCAGCAGACGGTTTTTGAAATTATGACGGGGATTGATAATATTTTAACACAAGCTAAAAATGTTGTTATCGTAACAAATGAAGTGTTTAGTGATGGTTGTGAGTATGATGACACTACCTTGCGTTATATAGCTTATCTTGGCAGTATTAATAAAGAAATGGCAAAGAAGGCTGATGTTGTAACTGAGGTTGTGTATGGGAGACCAATCAATTATAAAGTTAATTCAATATAAAGTGAGTTGAAAGTTTTACAAAATATTAATAAAAGAAGGGATATGTTATGCAGTCATTGATTATTGCACTTGCTATGTATTCTAAAATACCAGTACCACAAATTGAATGGAATAAAAAAAATATGAAATATGCGTTGTGTTTTTTTCCCGTTGTTGGTGTAATAATAGGAATAGCACAATATCTTTTTTTTATGGCGTGTGATAATTTGGGAATGGGAGTATTATTTAAAAGTCTTATAGCAAGTGTAATGCCAGTTGTAATAACTGGTGGAATACATATTGATGGATACCTTGATACCGTAGATGGTATTTGTTCTTATGCAGATAAGGAGAAAAGACTTGAAATTTTAAAAGACCCTAATTCGGGGGCATTTGCAATTATATATGGAATAGTGTATTTTATATGCTGTGTGGCTTGTTTTAGTGAGCTTGATAGAAATAGATTAGTATTTGTATGTATAGGTTACGTTGTATCAAGAACGTTAAGTGCGTTAAGTATTGCGACATTTCCTAAGGCAAAAAATACAGGGCTTGTTTCTGCATTTCAAGATGGTGCGCATAGAAGAAATGTTGCTATTATAACAAGTATTTGTTTTATAGTTGAGCTTGTAATAACTACGTTAATTGGTGAAATATTAGCTGGAGTTATTATGGGTATTGGAGCTTTAGGAACATTTTTTATGCACTATAGACTTTGTATGAAAAAATTTGGTGGTATAACAGGCGACCTAGCAGGATTCTTTCTTCAAATATGCGAGCTTGTGATATTGTTTTTATTTATGGTGTTATGTAAATGTAGTTAATTGTATTTTTAATACTATTAAATTGTTTCTTGATTTTTAATTTAAAAAGCAAAGGTTTTTTGTATTAAGAAAAGGCTATAAGTATTTTATAATAGAATATGTTATTTTTTGAAATTTTATTTATGCGAACAAGATTATAAAGTCTAGGTTTGCATAATATTTGACAAGTGTTGAGATAACTTTAGAAAAGAGAGATATAAAGAATGAAAAAAATTCTTATAATTGGTGGTGCTTCACAAGGAAAAACTGAGTTTGCAGTAAAACATTTTAATGAGTTTGTAAATGTACAAGAAAGTCTAATTGATAAGAATGGTATTAAAAATATTAGTAATGGTGATAATGATAAGATTTTTGATACTAAATATCAAAAGCTATATAATGGTATTTTTTTAGATGATTTTCATTTAATTATGAAAAATATGCTTGAAAATAATGTTGATTATCAACAGTTTGTTACAGAGTTGACAAACGTTGATGGCTGGCTTGTTATTTCAAATGAGATAGGTAGTGGTATAGTTCCCATTGATAAAAAGGACAGGTTGTGGCGTGAACAGACTGGAAGAATGTTGACAAAGATTGCAAGTCAGGCTGATGAAGTGTATAGAGTATTTAGCGGTATACCACAAAAAATAAAATAGTGAGTTATTGTAAATATGATAATTCAAATTAGTAAGTTTAAAAAGTGATTAAATACGATAAATGGAGAAATTATGTTTGAAGCTTGTATAATTGGTTTTTTTATTGATTTGGTGCTTGGTGACCCTTATTGGTTTACACTTCACCCTATAAGACTTATAGGTAGGCTTATATCATTTATGGAAAAGCTTACAAGAAAGCTATTTCCAGATACTAATAAAGGCTGTCTTTTGGCAGGCGGGGTTACGGCAATTGTGGTAACATTTATATCGACTGCTATTCCAGCTATTATTATTATATGGTGTAATAGTATAAATTATTGGCTTAGTTTAGCCGTTCAAAGTATTATGTGTTATTTTATCTTTGCATTAAAATCCCTAAAAACAGAAAGTATGAAGGTGTATTATGCTTTGGAAAATAAAGGACTAGAAGCAGGAAGAAAAGCTGTTTCAATGATTGTTGGCAGAGATACAGACTGCCTTGACGAACAAGGGATAATTAAGGCTGCTATAGAAACTGTTGCTGAAAATTCGAGTGATGGTATTATAGCACCACTTACCTTTATGATGCTTGGTGGGCCAATAGCTGGCTTTTTTTATAAGGCAATTAACACAATGGATTCTATGATTGGTTATAAAAATGAAAAATATCTTTATTTTGGGCGAGTTGCAGCGAAAGCAGACGATGTTGTAAACTTTATTCCTGCAAGACTTTCGGCGATTTTTATGATGTCGGCTGCTTTTATAATGCCAGGTTTTGATGGCAAAGGAAGTGTGCGTATATTTAAACGTGACAGAATGAAAAGTTCTAGTCCTAATTCAGCACAGACAGAAGCGGTGTGTGCAGGGGCTATGGATATTGAGCTTTTAGGTGATGCGTATTATTTTGGGGTGCTTCATAAGAAACAGACAATAGGCGACCCTATACGAAAAATTGAAAGGAAAATGATTGTAGAAGTTAATAGGCTTTTATATGGGACAGTAATACTTGCGATGGTGGTGTTTTCTATTATTAAGTTTATGTGGAAAATGATATGATATTGGGAAGTCGATGGATAAAAACTAAGTAGTTCTAAGATGTGCTGATTTATGTATTGAAGCCGAACGTGAACGCAATCAATGCGACATCGTGTCGCTGATTGCTTGCCCCGACGTCCTTGTCGGGACATCACTGGTTTGTAACAGCACAACTAAGAACTACTAAGTTTTTACCATATACTCCCCAATATCATATCATTTTCCTAGTGCGTTTTTACGATATGTGTATTATATTTGAATTGAATGTAAAATTATTCTTGTGTTAGGAGAGTTGAGTGTGATGGAAAATGTTCATGGTGGAGATATTTATAGATATGATGATGTGCTTGATTTTTCGGCTAATATTAATCCACTTGGAACGCCTGAAACTGTGAAAAGGGCGATTGTTGGGAGTGTTTCTAATATTGGGGCATATCCGTCGATGTATTGTGATAGTTTGAGGGATAAGCTTGCTTTGTATTATAATAATAAAGGAAATGATATACATAGTGAGCAGATTATTTGTGGCAATGGGGCAGCAGATGTTATTTTTCGCTATGCGTTTGCCCTAAGACCTAAAAATGCTCTTGTAATTTCGCCTTGTTTTGCAGAATATGAAAATGCGTTGAAAAGTGCAGGGTGTGAAAATATTTTCCATTATATGTTAAATACAACTACTTTTTGCATTGAAAATGATATTTTTAAGCTGTTAGATAATGACTTAGATGTGATTTTTTTGTGTAATCCTAATAATCCTACAGGAATTGTTGTACCATGTGATATAATGTGTGGTATAGTAGCAAAGTGTGAAAAGAAAAATATAAAGGTTTTTATTGATGAGTGTTTTCTTGATTTTCTTGATAAGGAAGATGAGTATTCTTATATAGATAGAGTAAATACTTATAAAAATGTATTTGTATTAAAAGCATTTACAAAGATATATGCTATTGCGGGACTGCGATTGGGGTATGGCGTTACGGCTGATATTGAATTAATTGAAAAAATGTATGAAGTAGGTGCACCCTGGAATGTATCTACGTTGGCTCAGGTCGCAGGACTTGTGGCACTTGATGAAATAGAGTATAAGAATTATACAAAGCAGTATGTAAAGAATGAAAGACAGTATCTTTATGATGAATTTGATAAGCTTAATATAAAGTATTGGAAAGGCGAAGCTGATTATATTTTTTTTAAGGCGCAGGATAATTTGAAGGAGAAGTTGCTTGATAAGGGTATTCTTATAAGGGATTGCAGTAATTATGTTAATCTTAGTAGGGGGTATTATAGGATTGCTGTGAAGGGGCATAAGGATAATGAGAAACTTATTAAGGCGTTACGAGAAGTTAGTGTCGTAGGGGGAAAATGATA